>JALYQJ010000276.1 GCA_030855875.1 Acidobacteriota bacterium | reverse complement strand
GTTTTGCTTTTTCCAATACTTGTTTTTCCTCTTCGCTCATCGCTCTGACGAAGATCGGCTTTTTTTTCATTACTTGATTCTACGACATTTCACCTCATACCAACAACCTCGACAGTTTTTGCACTAGTTACTAATGCCCAAACCAGAAGACAGGTTGAAAGACGACAAGCGCAAATTGAGCGGCAGCAGCAGCGAGCCATCAGACAGCGACAAAGACAGATTCGGCAGCGACAGATTGGACGACGACAAATTCAACAAAACAACCGTTATCGCGTTTACAACAACGGCAGATATTACAATACGGACTCGCGCGGCGCGGAATTGCTGCGGCAGGCGGTTAGAAACGGTTATCAGCAAGGCGTTCGTGCCGGACAATATGACCGTTCGAACAGAATACGACGAAGTTACACAATTACTTCAGAATATCGCAGAGGAAACTACGGTTATCGAAGTGATGTAAATTCAAGCCAATATCAACACTATTTCCGACAGGGTTTTCAGCGCGGTTATCAGGACGGTTACAGCCGACGTTATCGCAATGGAACAAATAACAACGGCGCATTCAACATTTTAGGTTCGATTTTGAACGGAATTTTGAACATCCGGCAATACTAAAAATTAAACGATTTTCAGGTCTTGAAAGTGTCCGGTTTCTTAATTGAAGCCGGACATTTTTTATTTGCGAAGTATCTTTATTTTATTCGTCGGCGTTTGTTTTTTCGCGTTTCCTTTTCTTCGATAACCGATAAAGGTTCGGTGTATTTGCGGTATAAATCAAACAGAAATTCAAGCCTTTCCAATTCGTTTTAGAAGCGTTGTTTGCCGTAACAGGCATCAACGGCTTCATCATTGGCGCGGTGCGCGTCGAGCAAGTCTTTCGGCATTGTCAAAGGATCGTAAAGGTCTGCCAGAGTTGCGCCGGTAAGTTGTTTTATTTGCCGATGCAAAAGGTCGAAAAAATGCGCGTAAGCATATCTTCGGTCGTCGTTTCGCCGGTGATTTGTCCGAGATAGCGCAGTGCGTTGTGCAAACCGATGAGAACTATTTCTTCGCTCATCTTTTGGTCAAGCATTTGCAGAGAATTTTCGATTTCCTTTGCAGTTCGCAAAAGTAGGTCGTGATGACGCGCATCGGAAACGAGAAATCCTGTCTGTTCGGTTTCCTGAAACGAAAAAGGCTTGATAATCGCTTTTTGAAATTCGTCCAAGCCTTCGCCGGTAACGGCTGAAATTTCGATAATTTTTCGCTTGTCGTCGGAAGCGAATTTTATTTCTTCCAACAAATTTACATCGAATCTCTCCAAATCCGATTTATTAACGGCAATCAGCGACGGATATTCGGCGGTTTGAACTAAAATTTCGCGGTCTTCTGCGGTCAAATTCTGCGAACCGTCAAGCAAAACGACAACTAAATCGGCATCAGCCATCGAACGGCGCGAGCGTTCAACGCCGAGGATTTCAACGGTATCCGTAGTTTCCCGAAGTCCGGCGGTATCAATTAACGAAACGGGAATATTGTTGATTACGAGTCTTTCGTGAAGTTGATCGCGCGTCGTTCCGGCAATATCGGTGACGATGGCTCGTTCGTGTCCGAGCAAAGCATTAAATAGACTGGATTTGCCAACATTCGGTCGTCCGACGAGCGCGATTTTCAAACCTTCCCGGAGAAGTTTTCCAGCTTGAAAAGTCGAAGCCATTTTTCCGACCTGTCTGGAAATTTCGGCGAGTTTCTTTTTGATATTTTCCGTCTGCAAATCCGGCAAATCATCTTCGACAAATTCAATCGCCGATTCAAGCACGATAATAACATTGAGTAAATCGTCTTTTAGCGGTTGAAGTTCATTGGAAAATTCACCGCGAAGCTGCCGGATTGACTGCCGCGCCGAGGCAATCGTCTGCGCGTCAATCAAATCACGAATCGCTTCCGCCTGACTTAAATTCATTCGTCCGTTTGCCAGAGAGCGCAGCGAAAATTCGCCGGCTTCAGCCATTCGCGCATCGAGCCGCAGACAAAAATCTATAATTTGGCGCAGAATAACCGGCGAACCGTGACAGGCGATTTCAAAAACTTCCTCGCCCGTAAATGAATTTGGTGCTTTGAAATATGTGACGATTGCTTCGTCTAAAACTTCGGCGGTTTCGAGGTCGTAAATTTTTTTTAGATTGGAAAGACGGGGTTTCGGCGAGAATTCTTCGTCATTTGTGAGTTTTCGGACAATTGATAACGAATCTGCGCCGCTCAGTCGAATGACTCCGATTCCGCTGCGTCCCAGAGGCGTTATCAATGCGACGATTGTGTTTTTCATAAGTTCAAGGTTCAAGGTTCAAG
>JALYQJ010000395.1 GCA_030855875.1 Acidobacteriota bacterium | reverse complement strand
AATCTGAACGCAGGTCCGGGCTTATTTAATTATTTTATAGTACACGAACGCCACGCCGAAAATTTCGATTTGCCGCGTTTTGCCGGTTGGTGGGGACACGACAAGGAAACACGCTTTTTGATGAATTCGGAATTCGTGCCGATAAAAGGTGCGGAAGGCTGGCAACTGTCGAATCCGCCGATTTTTCAGATGGCGGCGTTGAAAGCGTCTTTAGACATTTTTGAAGAAGCGGAAATGAAAAACCTGGCGGAAAAATCGCGCCGATTAACCGGCTATTTGGAATTTCTGCTCGGCGATATTCGGGACGAAAGAATTTCCGTCATCACGCCTTCCGATGAAAGCGAGCGCGGCTGTCAGCTTTCGATTCGCGTCAAAACGGAACGCCGTCATCTTGACGGCATTTGCCAGCAAGATGCTGGCGTTCCGTCGAACAAAAATCTTTTCAGACAAATCTCCGACCACGGCGTGATTGCCGACTGGCGCGAGCCGGACGTGATTCGTGTCGCGCCCGTCCCGCTTTATAATTCGTTTTCGGATGTGTTTCGGTTCGCGGAGATTTTGAAGAGCTGTTTGAAGGAAAAGTAATGAAAAATTCCCGGCTATTATAACCAAGCCGTGTCCTTAGTTCGCCTTGCAAATCATTTGCGGGTATATTTTATTTCACAGAAATTTTAGATGTTTTCCAGCTGCCGCAAAACAATCGTATTTGCGTAAAAATAAAGTTATGAGAATAAAAAAAATTTGCCCTGTTTCCGTCTGTTGCCAATTAATTGTCTTTTTTGTGCTGTCTGCTTCGACTTTGTTTGCCGAAGCAATTCATCCGCTTGACCCGCTCGATGCAAGTGAAATTGAAAGCGCGGTCAAAATTTTGCGGGCGATGCCAAATTTTCCGAAGGAAGTTTTGTTTTCGACCGTGCAGTTGAACGAGCCTCCGAAGGCAGAAGCCTGGAATTACAAAGCCGGGACTACGTTTCGCCGCGAGGCTTTTGCCATTGTAATGGACAGGACGCGCAACAAAACTTTTGAGTCGTTGATTGATTTGCGCGGCAAAAAAATCATTTCGTGGAAGGAAATCGCCGATGTTCAGCCGTTGATTTTTGACAGGGAATACGAGGATTTACGGCGCATCGTCAAAGCTGACGCGCGTTGGCAGGCGGCGATGAAAAAACGCGGCATTACGGAGTTTGACAAAGTAGAAGTTGACGGCTGGGCAGTCGGGCAGGTTGACCCGAAATTTACGGGCAGGCTGATGCGCGGTCTTTCGTATTTCAAAGGCGACGGCGATAATTATTACGGTCGCCCGATTGAAGGCGTGGTCGCCATCGTTGATATAACGCGCGGCACGGTCGTGGATTTAACTGATACAGGCATTGTGCCGATCGCGGAAAAAGGTCATGATTTCAGCGAAAAGGCGATTGGAAAATTACGCGAAAAGCCGAAACCGCTGGTCATCACCCAGCCTGACGGCGCGGGTTACACGCTCAGGGGGAATGAAGTCGTCTGGCAAAAATGGCATTTTCGCTACACGATGCACCCGCGCGAAGGCATCGTTCTGCACACCGTTTCTTACGATGACGACGGCAAACTGCGCCCGATTCTATATCGCGCCGCGCTTTCCGAAATGGTCGTTCCATACGGCGACCCCGATGCTAACTGGCGTTGGCGGGCGGCGTTCGATGTCGGCGAATACAACATCGGGCGCAATTCGTATCCGCTCGAAAAAAATCTCGACGCGCCGGAAAACGCGCAGCTTCTCGACGCGGTTTTTGCCGACGACGAAGGCGAAGTTTCCGAGCGCAAAGGCATTCTCGCAATCTACGAGCGCGACGGCGGAATCGGGTGGAAGCATTACAATTTTTTGACCGAAAAAAATGAAACGCGACGCGCCAGAGAATTGGTTTTATCGGCGGTCGCCACCATCGGAAATTACGATTACGCGATAAATTATATTTTCAAACAGGACGGTTCGATGGAAGTTGATTTGGCTTTGACGGGAATAATGCTCGCCAAAGGTGTTAAGGAAAAACGCGCCGACGAAAATAACTCGATGATGAAAATGGATTCTTCCGGTCATCTCGTCGCGGAACACGTCGTCGCGCCGCATCACCAGCATTTTTTCAATTTCCGGCTCGATTTCGACGTTGACGGCACGAATAATTCCGTTACCGAAATGAATTCGAGCGCAATGGCGGCGGGCGTGGACAATCCTTATTTAAATGGTTTCGTAATGCGTGAAACGATGTTCAAAACCGAACGCGAAGCTCAGCGTTCGATGGATTTGCCGGCGGCGCGTGTCTGGTCGGTGATGAATCCTTCGGTCAAAAATTCGCTCGGGCAAAATACGAGTTTTATTTTAGTTCCCGGCGCAAATTCCCTGCCCTACGTCGCGCCCGATTCGCCGGTCAGAAAACGCGCTCAATTTATCAACAGTCATTTCTGGGCGACGCGCTATAACGGAGATGAAATTTACGCTGCCGGAGTTTACCCGAATCAAAGCAAAGGCGGCGGCGGTTTGCCGCAGTATCTCGCCAACAACGAATCGCTCGAAAATCAGGATGTCGTCGTCTGGTACACGCTTGGCGTAACGCATATTCCGCGTCCCGAAGAATGGTCTGTAATGCCGACAACGCACGTCGGTTTCAAACTGTTGCCGGGCGCATTTTTCAACCGCAATCCCGCGCTCGACGTGCCCCGATAGAATCGGACAAAATTTAAATATTACAAAAAGAATAAAGCGAATTTGCTATATTCTTTTTTGCTTGCACTTCAACGTTTTGAGAAAATGTTTTTCGTATTATGCCGAAACAAAAAGTAACTATCATCGGGGCGGGCTTGTCGGGTTCGCTCTTAGCCATTTATCTTGCCAAACGAGGCATTAAAGCGGACGTTTACGAATCGCGTGGCGATATGCGAAACGTCGAAATGTTGGCGGGACGCTCGATAAATCTCGCGTTGTCGAATCGCGGAATCGCCGCGTTAAAGGAAATCGGATTAGACGAATATATGCTCGCCGAAGCCGTGCCAATGCACGGGCGAATGATTCACGCGGTTGACGGGCAAACGAAACTTTTACCTTATAGCGGACGGCAAGGCGAATATATCAACTCGGTTTCACGCACCGGTTTGAACGTCGCATTGATGAACGAAGCCGAAAAACACACGGGCGTAAAATTTTATTTCAACGAAAAATGCGCCGGGTTCGATTGCAAAACCGGCGAAGCGATTTTGGAAAACACTGAAACGGGCGAGAGGAAAATCATTAAGGGTGAGACGTTGATTGCGACTGACGGCGCAGGCTCAAAAGTGCGCGACGCGATGCTGCACGGCGTTCCGCGTTTCAATTTTTCGCAACAATGGCTCGAACACGGTTACAAAGAACTGCAAATTCCGCCAGGTGACGACGGCGATTTTTTAATGGAGAAAAACGCTCTGCATATTTGGGCGCGTCGCGCGTTTATGATGATTGCGTTGCCGAATTTCGACGGCAGTTTTACCTGCACACTGTTTCTGGCGCACACGGGCGAAGACAGTTTCGAGCAATTGGAACGCCAGCATCTTGCTGGCAAAATGCCGTCTGGAAGACGGCGTTCCGTTGAAGACGAAAAATCTCTGCTCGAATTTTTCAAGGCGAATTTCGCCGACGCGATTCCGCTGATGCCGACTTTAATGGAAGATTTTTTCACAAACCCAATCGG
>JALYQJ010000268.1 GCA_030855875.1 Acidobacteriota bacterium | reverse complement strand
GATTTCAAATCGCCGAACGCGCCCATCGTGTTTAGTTTTTTGAGCATTATTTCCGTTTGGGCGCGATTGCCTTCGACTTCGGCGAAACCTTTTAATTTATTGACATCGCCCCAACTGAAAAACAGCAGTGCTTCGCTGTTTAAGCCGTCGCGTCCGGCGCGCCCGGTTTCCTGATAATAGCTTTCGATGTTTTTCGGCAAATCGAGATGCGCGACGAATCGGACGTTCGATTTATCAATTCCCATTCCGAACGCAATCGTGGCGACGATGATTTTTACTTCGTCTTTTAAGAATAATTCCTGATTCCGGTCGCGCGTTTCCTTGTCCAAACCGGCGTGATACGGCAGTGCGCTGAAACCTTCGTCGCGCAAATCCTGCGCCAGATTATCAACCGAATTGCGGCTTAGACAATAAATAATTCCGCTTTCATCGCGCCGCTTTTCGAGATATTCGAGCAATTGCCCGTATGAATTTCGTTTCGGTTCGATGCGGTAAAAAATATTCGGACGATTAAAACTCGAAACGTAAAGCGCGGCGTTTCGCACGTTCAAACGCTCGATAATATCTTTGCGAACCAGTTTGTCGGCGGTCGCCGTCAGCGCGATAATCGGGATTTCGGGAAAATAGCGTTTCAGTTTTCCGAGCTGAATATATTCCGGTCGAAAATCGTGTCCCCAACTCGAAATACAATGCGCTTCGTCAATCGCAAACAGCGAAACATTGACGCTTCTGAGAAAATCTATAAACTGATCGCCCGATTGCAAAAGACGTTCGGGCGCGACATAAAGCAGTTTTAATTTCCCGTTTCTAACAGCCTGAAAGACTTCCGTCTGTTCGCGTCCCGTTTGCGTTGAATTTAAAAATGCGGCGGAAACACCGTTATTTTTGAGCGCATCAACCTGATCTTTCATCAGCGCGATCAGCGGCGAAATGACAACTGTCAAACCGTCGAGCATCAGCGCGGGAATTTGGTAACACAAAGATTTCCCGCCGCCGGTCGGCATTAGCACGACGCAATCTTTTTTTTGCAAAACGGTCTCAATTGCCGCCTGCTGATTCATCCGAAACGAATCATAGCCGAACTGATGTTTGAGAATTTCTTTTGCTTGAGCGATGTTCATTTCGATTTATTTGAGACTGATTTTTGAAAACATTTCTCTAATCCATTTAGAACCGAAAATTAAACTTATTCCTAGAATGAAGATCAGAACATAAAATATTGCAATAGCTAAACTTTCCGTAAATGTATGCGGAACTCCAAATGGATCGCTGTCATCAGACATTTTTGAGCCGACAGGATCAATAATTCCTATAACAGCTACCAAAATTCCTAACGCGCCAAATAGAGTTAAAATCCAACCTGAACCTATTCTTACCAGTTGTCCTATTTTAGCGAACATAATTTTGTTTTACCTTATGTTGTTTTTGAATCTAAACGCTATTAGCTTTCAAAAATTTCGCCGCCAGTTTCGGAATTATCTTTCTCGGAACTTCAATCGCGCCAGCGATATGCCGCGCTTCGGTGAAATGTCCGACGACATAAACGCCCAAAACATTCGTTTCAAAAGTCTCTTCGTCGTAAACCGGAACTGCGCCGTATTTTGAATCTTTGATGTCCACACCGAGATTTTCAAGCATCGTTAAATCCGCGTCCGAACCGATTAAAATAAATACGACATCGTTCGGAAAAATTTCGATGTTGCCGTTTTCTTCTTCCAGAACAATATCTTTTTCGCGTATTTCAACGACTTTGCCGAGAAAAAACACGTCCAGACAGTTTTTTTCGAGTTGCTGTTCGAGCGGCTCTTTGACCCAATGTTTGATACAGCCCTGTTTCGGATCGGTTTCTTCCCAATCTTTGCGAAATGTTGCCAGCGTCGCAAACGCGCCTTCCTGCGCTAAAAATAGTGCGGCTTCGCCCGCCGAATTTCCGCCGCCAACGACAATCGCGTGTTTTTTGACATACGGATAAGTTTCGCGGAAAAGATGATGAACCTTCGGAAAATCTTCGCCTTTTACGCCGAGATGTCGCGGATACTGCATCGCTCCGATAGCAAATAAAACCGTTTTCGTTTCATATTTAGCTTTTCCGGTTTTAATGACGAAGTGATTTTCGCCGGTTTTTTCGACTTTTATAACTTCTTCTTCCCATTGAATCTGCAAATCATTTTCCAAAACAAATCTGGTGTAATACGATAATAATTCTTCGCGCGTCGGTTTCTCTCTGGCAGGAAAAAGCGTATTCGGCGCGAGTTCGAGTTCGTTGACGGTCGAGAAAACCGTTAAACCGACCGGATATTGATAAATCGTGTTTCCGATCAACCCCTTTTCGACGACGAGATATTCGAGTCCGAGTTTTTGCGCTTCATAAGCGGCAGAGATTCCCGCCGGTCCCGCGCCGATAATAATCAAATCATACATAAATTAAATGGCTTGCCTAACTTGTCTGACGGTCGGTTAGTTATTTCATAATATTTTATCAAAGTTGTCTTCCATATAAACAGGCGGTAAATACGTTTTTAACAACAGTAATTCGGCGCGCATAGAATCTTTATCAGAACCTGCACATTATTCACCAATCTTAAATTTGTGTTTCAAAATAATTTCATTTCTATTTAATTCTGTTGTTTTCATCTCAGATTGTGTAAAATTATTTTATCGCTTTGGTTAATACAAACTAAAACTTTTTAAACGAACTTAGGGGGAATTCTATGAAAATCAAATACGTTCAATGTTCTGACAGCTTAACTCGCCTTTTATTTCTTTTCTTGTTTTTGATCGCATTATTTTTGCCAATCGGCAGCACAGCATACGCCGCTACAGTTCCGACCGGATTTACAGATTCTACAGTCGCAAGCGGTCTGTCAAACCCGACAGCGATGGCGTTCGCGCCTGACGGCAGAATTTTTGTAACTCAACAAGGCGGATCGCTTCGCGTCATCAAAAACGGAGCTTTACTGGCAACGCCGTTTTTGACGGTAACGGTGAATTCATCTGGAGAACGCGGATTATTAGGTGTCGCATTCGATCCTGATTTTGCAAACAATCAATTCATCTATGTTTATTACACGGCGACTTCGCCTTCCGTCCACAATCAAATCAGCCGCTTTACCGCTTCCGGCGACGTTGCGGCGGCAGGAAGCGAAAACATTATTTTAGAATTAGACAATCTGAGCAGCGCGACAAACCACAACGGCGGAGCGATTCATTTCGGAATTGACGGCAAATTATACGCCGCCGTCGGTGATAATGCCAACAGTGCTAACGCGCAGACTTTTGCGAATCTGCACGGAAAAATGCTGCGAATAAATAAGGACGGAACGATTCCGACAGATAATCCTTTTTACTCGACGGCGACCGGAAACAACCGTGGAATCTGGGCTTTGGGATTGCGAAATCCGTTTACCTTTTCATTTCAACGCGGTGTCGGTCGAATGTTTATTAACGATGTCGGGCAAGGCGCGTGGGAAGAGGTCAACGACGGAATCGCCGGTTCAAACTATGGATGGTCTTTCTGCGAAGGAAATTGCAGTCCGTCGGATGCTCGTTTCCGTGATCCGATTTACGCATATCAAAATGACAGTTCGACCTGCGCTATTACCGGCGGCGCATTTTACAATTCTCAAATCACTCAATTTCCTAACGCTTATGTCGGCGACTATTTCTTTGCGGACTTTTGCGCGGGTTGGATAAGAAAGCTCGATCCGCCCAATTATAATGCTTTCACGGAATTTGCAACCGGCATTGCCAACCCTGTAGATTTGCAGGTTTCGGCTGACGGTAGCCTTTATTATCTTGCCCGCGGGGCAGGTTCAGTCGGCAGGATTCAGTTTCCGCCCGCCGCCGCTTCGGGAATCGAAGGCGACATCAGCCCGCGACCGAATGATCCTGAGAATCCGAATCCCGGTCAGCTCGGTGACGGCGCGGTCAATTCCGGCGATGTGACGCAAATCCGCCGTTATATTCTCGGCATTGATACGCCCGAATCCGCCGCCTCCAATGAATTTCAAAGAGCCGATACCGCTTTGTTCGAAACACGAGGCGACGGCGAGATAAACTCGGGCGATTTGACCCAGATTCGCCGCTATGCTCTCAATGTCGAAACACCGCAGAATGCCGCCGGTCCGAACGTGCCTAATTTGCCGCCGTCATTCGCCGAAAAATCAAGCGAAGCAGCTGAAAGCGAGAATTTAGCACCTTCGGCGACGCGCACTTTGACGGTTGTCAGAACTTCGCTCGTCGGCAATACTTTAACCGTCGGTTTAGTGTTGAATACCGACGGCTCGAAAGCCGGTGCCAACGCTCTGAATGCCGACATCAATTATGATCCGGCAGTCTTGAGCAATCCGACGAATGTGCAGGTCGTTGACGGTTCTACCGGAACCAACG
>JALYQJ010000352.1 GCA_030855875.1 Acidobacteriota bacterium | reverse complement strand
AGAACTTTCAATCTGCATCTGATCGTGCGGCTGATTTAAATAACCTGCCAGACCGACGACCGAATGTGCGTCAATCAATCCGGGCGTTACTACTTTCGCATTTATTACGCGGTAATTATTCGGGATTTTAATTTGACTTGCCGCGCCGACCGCTTCAATTTTGCCGCCATTTATAAGAATGACGCCGTTGTTTATCGGCTCGCCCGCCATCGTCCAGACGGTTTCGCCTTTGACGGCAATTTGCGCGAAGACATTTATCATTGAACATTGAACAATTAACAAGAAGAGCGCGAAGAATGATAAATGATAAATGATAACTGTTGAATGTTTTTTCATTATTTTTGTCCTCCCAAATCGCCATCGAAACAATCAATGTGAATTTCGCGGTCGCGGCTTGCGCCGTAACCGCCCGTGGCAATTAGTAAATCTTTCGGGTCGGTACGGTCAAAAACTTTTTTGCCTTCGATGTAAGTTTGCAGAACGTGAGTATAAACGCTTAACGGATCGCCTGACAAAACGATAAAATCAGCGTCTTTGCCTGTTTCCAGGGAACCGATGCGAGTTTGCAAATCGAGCATAATCGCGTTTGCCATCGTCATTCCGTATAAAGCCTTTTCACGCGACATTCCGGCGCGAACGGCGAGACCAGCCGAACGCAGAAAGAAACGGGAATCGGTAATGTAATCGTCCGTGTGAAAACCGACGAGTGCGCCAGCTCGTTCGAGTGCCGCGCCGTTTGTATAACTAACGTCCACCGCTTCGAGTTTACCGCCGGGCGAATCAATCAAAATTACAGACGAGGGAACTTTGGCTTTAGCGATTTCGTCGGCGACTTTCCACGCTTCGGAAACATGCTGAAGAACGACTTTAAAACCGAATTCTTTTTGTAGACGCAGAACAGTGATAATGTCGTCGTGGCGATGTGTGTGAAAATGGACGACTCTTTTTCCGTCGAGAACTTCGACGAGTGCTTCCATCGCTAAATCGCGCGGCGGCAATTTCGATTTATCGTTTCCGGCGCGGCGGATTTTTTCTCGGTAATCTTGCGCTTTGATGAATTGTTCGCGGACGAGCGCAGCGGATTTTGCGCGTGTGCCGGGGAAATTACTGCTGCCGGAACGCAAGCTGTTAGTGCCGTTGGCGAATTTAATTCCGCCGGCGTAATTGCCGTTTTTGTCGAAAATTAAAAGGTCGTCAATTGTGTTGGCGTTGTCGCGCAGCTTTAGATAAAGCGTCTGTCCGCTGTTGAGATGACCGGAGCCGGGCATTACATTAACCGTTGTGATTCCGCCGGCTTGAGCGCGTTGGATACCGGAAGCGCGAACATTCAGCGAATCGAGCAAGCGAACTTCTGGCTGAATCGGGCTAGAGCCGTCCGCGCCCGCACCTTCGCCGATATGACTGTGCGAATCAACGAGTCCGGGCATAATTACTTTACCGCTCAAGTCAACCGTGATGACATCCGATGATAAACGAACGGTTCGCGCATCGCCGACCGCGGTGATTCTGCCGTTTTGAACAAGCAAAATTCCTTGCTCAATGGGCTGTCCGACAACGGGTATGATTTTAGCGTTGATGAACGCCGTCGGTTTTTCCTGTCCGCTCAGCGAACTGACGGCAAACAGAGAGATACCGATTAAATACAGAAATTTTTTCATTTTTGTTTTTCCTCGTAAAAGTTAAAGAGAAGTGCAAATCTAAATTGCAACGAAACCGTGCGCGTGTCAAGAATTCAGACATGAAAGGGTGCAGAATTTCACCGATTTTATTTGATTCGGGTAAAATAAATTTGAGTTAAATTAATTAAACGTAAAGTTTGCAACTAATTTTTTTATGAATTAAGCGACGTTACTTTTTAAGTTTCGTCGCTTTTTTCGTTGATAGGCAAATTGATTACAAATTTCGTGCCTTCGTTGCCATAAGCCGCCACCTCAATTTTTCCGCCGTGAGCGGTGACGATGCCGTAGCAAACCGCTAAACCTAAACCTGTGCCTTTACCCGTCGGCTTGGTCGTAAAAAACGGGTCGAAAATCTGCTTGAGATTCTTTTCCTCAATACCGTTTCCG
>JALYQJ010000329.1 GCA_030855875.1 Acidobacteriota bacterium | reverse complement strand
GGTGAATCCGGTCCGAAAGCGCATCCGATGGAAGAAAGTTGGGTTCTGGAAATACGTGACCGCTGCGAAAAATTTGGCGTTCCATTTTTCTTCAAACAATGGGGCGGAGTCAGAAAACACAAAACGGGCAGAACGCTTGAAGGCAAAACTTGGGACGAAATGCCAAGATTAGCTTATGCCTAAAAATTTTCTAATCTATGGCGCGAACGGTTACACGGGCGAGTTGATTGCGCGTGAAGCGGCGCGGCGCGGACTTAAGCCGGTTTTGGCGGGCAGAAGTCAACGCAAAATCGAGCCATTAGCGAATGAATTGGGTTTGGCGTGGCGGGCGTTTGCGCTTGACGATACAAAATCTCTCGAAAATGCGCTCGAAGATGTTGATTTTGTGCTGCACTGCGCCGGACCGTTTTCTTTGACTTCAAAACCGATGGTCGAAGCGTGTCTGCGGCTCGGCAAGCATTATCTCGATATTACGGGCGAAATTGCGGTTTTTGAACAGATGGCGCGGCTTGACGAAAAGGCAAAAAATGCGGGAATTATGATTATGCCGGGCGTTGGCTTCGATGTCGTGCCGTCGGATTGTCTGGAGCGGCATTTGAAAAATCGTCTGCCGTCAGCGACCGATTTGACGCTGGCGTTTTACGGACTCGGCAAAATCTCGCACGGAACGCAGGCGACGATGACGATGAATGCCGGTGCGGGCGGCGCGATTCGGCGTAATGGCGAAATTACAAAAGTTCCCGCCGCTTATAAAACGCGCGAAATTGATTTCGGCGAAGTAAAAAAAACGGGCGTGACGATTCCGTGGGGCGACGTTTCGACCGCGTTTTATTCGACCGGAATTCCTAACATCGAAGTTTACACCGTTCTGCCCGAAGCGAATTTGAAAATACTAAAATTAAGCCGCTATCTCGGCTGGCTGCTGGCGGCGAAACCCGTCCAAAATTATTTACAGAAACGCATTCCGGCGGGCGGACCAAATGCGGAAGAACGCGCAAAAGGCATAACTTATCTGTGGGGCGAAGTGTCGGACGCGCAGGGAAACAAAGTCGAATCGCGTTTGCAGGGAATGGAAGGCTACACGATGACGGCGTTAACCGCGCTCAAAATCGCCGAAAAGATTTTGGAAAAAAACTTTTGCGCCGGTTTTCAAACTCCTGCGAAATGTTACGGCGCGGATTTAATTCTGGAAATTAAAGGCATGACGCGAACGGGTATATAACTGATTGAAGAGTAAGAAATGGAAAGCGGATTTTCGCTGTTTAGGCGGATTTTCACAGATATTTTATAAAGTCATATCCTCGTTAATCTGCTAAATCTGCGTTCATCCGCGTCCCATTTCTTACTCTTTATGTTTTCTAAATCTCAGCAAAAATTTTCAATTCTTCGCTTTTGAAAATTTTATCAAGCCACATATTCGATAATTTTTCTTGAATCGAATTCGCTCTCAATCTATCGTTCAAGTTTTTGAAATCAACAAAATCAAGATGCTGGTCTTGATTGAAACACGAAAAGACGAAAAATTCTTCGCCCGTGTGCGGGTTGACGTGACGTTGCAAACATTGGGCGCAAACTTCCTTCATCATACACTGCATCGGCGAGTTGATTGATCCGATTGCCGTGTGTTCCTTTTTCAAATACGGCTGTAAAGCGTTGTGACGCGCTTCCTTAACGCCGTTCATCATTCGGTCGGAACCGATGGCGATGATGCGGTCAACGTCCTTTAGATCAACCTTCGCTTCGCCTAATTTCCCTTCGGCGTAGGCGATCATCGCCTGGACGATATTGCCGCGAAAATGCGCGTCCTGCGGTCTTTCCGGCTTAATCTCGTCGCCGTAATCGGTCGCCCAGACAATTTTGTCGGTCGCGTTTTCAATTTCTTCGCGCTTGAACAAATCCGCGCCGTTTTTGTATCCGGCAAAATAAACGACTTTATTATTATTTTCGCGCAAAGCTCTGGCAATCGAGAACAAAACCGCGTTTCCGAGTCCGCCGCCGGCGAGCAAAACGGTTTCGTTTTCGGGAATTTCGGTCGGCGTTCCGGTCGGTCCCATCACGAGAATTTCTTCACCTTCCTTGAGCAGAGAACAAAGCCTTGACGAAGTTCCCATTTCGAGAACTATCATCGAAAGTAAGCCTTTTTCCGCGTCAACCCACGCGCCCGTTAGTGCCAAACCTTCCATCATCAGGCGTTTGCCGCCGATAAGCGGTGCGCTCGTTTCAAAGTTTTGCAGACGATAAAATTGTCCCGGCTCGAATTTTTTCGCCTGAAGCGGGGCTTTGACGATAACGTCAACGATTGTCGGCGTTAAGCGTTCGACTTTGACGACGTAAGCGCGAAGTTCTTCGTCTAATTTCGCTTCTAATTTGTCAAAAATCGCATCGCGTTCCGGCTGCGGCAAACTGCCGCGCGTCGCCAGTTCTTCGGCGAAAATCTCGACGACTTTAGAATAGCCGTGTTTTGCCGAAGCCATCGCTTTGACGACATTTCCGGCGTATTGCGGGTGATTGTCGCCGTAATAGCTGATAAATTTTCCGTCCGTTTCGTAACTCGTGAAAAATCCGGTTTCGCCTTTGGCGGCTTCGACGGCGTGGAATTTTCCGTCACCGTTTTTTTCGAGTTTGAACGGCTGGAAAAACTGCCGCCATTCGTCGAGTTTGAAAGTTCCGGGTTTTTCCTTTTCGTAAATCACGTTCGGGCTTGTCCCGGCGGCGACGCAGACGGTTCGCGCCGGAAATGTCGCAAACTCGCCCGCGTTCGAGAATTTGCCGGTTTCCGCATCGTAATTTTGCTTCTCAAAAACCAATGCTTTAATCGCGCCGTATTCGTCCGGCACGGCTTCGGTCGGTGACATCAATTCGATGAAATTTATGCCTTCTTCGAGAGCTTTTTGAACTTCTTCGTGATTCAGGCGGTAAGCGGGCGAATCCTGCAAGCGTTTTCGGTAAACGAGCGAAACTCCGCCCCAACTTTGAATCAGCGGCACGAAGTTCGGCTGTTCTCCGGCTTCTGCGGCGCGTCTTCTTTCCTCACGAATCGCTTTGCCGTGAACGAGAAATTCGGCGAAAACCGCTTTTTCCTCTTCGTCAAACGCCGCCCACGCCGCTTCTTCGCCGATGTCTTCAGCGACGGTTTCAAATTTGCCGAGCATTTTTTCGACCTGCACCGGATAATAAGCGAAAATTTCGGTTGTCGTGTCAACGCCGGTCAATCCGCCGCCGATGACGACCGCCGGAAGACGCACCTGCAAATTCGACAGCGTGTCTTTTTTGAACGCGCCGGTCAGTTGCAAAGACATCAGAAAATCCGACGCTTGCCGGATGCCGCGAATCAGATTGTTTTTCATCGGCACAATCGTCGGTCGTCCCGCGCCGGTCGCAATCGCAATATGATCGAAACCAAAATCCCACGCATCTTCAATCGTCAAAGTTCCGCCGAACCGTATGCCGCCGTAAGCGCGAAAACGCTTGCGGCGCGACAAAATCAACTGCATCATCGTTAGAAAGTTTTTGTCCCAGCGAACGGTGATGCCGTATTCGGAAACGCCGCCGAAACCCGACAAAATGCGCTCGTCGAGATCGTCTTTGATTTCTTCGACGTATTTAATCGGCTTCGGACAAACTTTTCCCAAATCTCCCGTCCAATCTTCCGGCAGCGGTTCGATTTTCAAACCGTCCATTCCGATCACGCCGAAACCTTCGTTCAAAAGATAATGCGCGAGCGTGTAACCGGCAGGACCAAGCCCGACGACGAGAATATTTTTTCCGTTATACGGCAGTGCAAACGGACGTTTGGCGTTTAAAGGATTCCAGCGCGTCAAAAGCGAATAAATTTCAAATCCGTAAGGCAAATCCAAAACATCGGTTAAAGTCGCGGTTTCCGCCAAAGGAATATTGACCGGCTCCTGTTTTTGGAAAATACAGCCTTTCATACAATCGTTGCAGATTCGGTGTCCGGTTCCGGCGCACATCGGATTGTCAATCGTCACGAGCGCGAGCGAACCGATGGAATCGCCCTGTCGTTTTAAAAGGTGCATTTCCGAGATTTTTTCGTCGAGCGGACAGCCTTCGGTTTTGATTCCCAAAGGGTTTCGTTTCGGCGTTCCGTCTTTTTCGCGCAAGCCGGTCGAGCAGGAATCTTTTTCGCGTTCGTGACAGATTAAACAATAATCAACTTCGTAGAGCGAATCGCGCATCGTTCCGCGCTCATCGGTCAATGTAAAACCGTCGCGCCGCCGCATTTCTTTGGTTTCGCCGCGCATAATATTAATCAATTCCGGTTCGGGATGAATCAGATGAACGAGATTTTGATAATCGAGCGCGTGCGGAACTTTAAACGAATACCACTTCTTTTTGCGCCCGAAAAACTGAATCGCTGACCACGCTTCAAAAACTTGCAGAACTGCTTTAACCTGTAAAATTTCGCCCGCGCCTTCGGTTTCGATAACAAATCGCTCGAAAACTTTGCCGAAAGTTTTGTCTTTTAATTTATCGTAGGCGGAATTTATTTTATTTATCGTTTCCTGAGTTTCCGCCGTGATTTCCAGATTTTTCGTTAACGCTTCTTCGGCTCGAACGAGTTTGTCGGCGATAAAAGCGATAGACAATTCTTCGTCATAAATCAAAGATTGATCGAAGGCGTTAAATTTGAATTCGTTGATCGCCGTCGCCAGTTCGCGTTCGTCAAGCGCGGCGATTTTCTCCGCCGGATATTTTTTAATCGCCCGCCGCTGAACGAAAAATTTGTATTTCCAGATCGGGTCTTGTTCACGAATTTCCCTTTGTAATTCTTCGCGTTCGCGCGTGACACCGAACATTTTAGCGATAAAGGCGGAAAGATGCGGCGCGGCATCGGTCAGAATGTTAGACTCGACGCGGCGTTCGTAGCCTCTGCCGTGCGCGGCGATGTATTTTGTTAAAACATCGGCGAGAACCGGCTCTTTTTCGGAAAGTTCACTGTAAAACTTATCAGCCAACTCTTTAAGTTTTACGGCATCGAAAAGGTCGGAATAACGAAATCCGACAATGCCGAGATCAAAATCACGCTCTGCGATATTTTGATTTGCCATTTGTTTTTTCACTTGTGCCTTTTCGGAAGTTCCTATCATATATGTTTGCTAAATAAATAATCTCAAAGTTTATGTAAAAGTCCGTGTAAAAGAAAAATATATCATCTGCGTTCGGCTTGTCACAAAAGCGGGCGGATTTATACCGAACGGAATTCTTTGATTTAAGTCCGAAAAAAATGTATATTTTTCATGGAATTAAGTGAAAAACTAAGATGAATATGATATAAAGCAAGTTTGCTTGTTATATTGCCCGCGCAGGTTTTAATAAATAAATTTTAATAAAAGTAGTATGGAAAAAGATCAAAGATTAACGCCTTTACCGAACACCGTCGTAACTGATTTACAAAGAGATAATCAGGATTATCCGACGAGTTACGCGCCGTTTTACGACGACGACAGTTTTGATGAAAAGCGTTCGATTCGTCAGTATTTTAATATCGTTTACAAACGTCTGCCGCTGATTCTGGCTTTGACGATTTTAACGACCGCCGTCGCCGCTTTTTATATGTATCGTCAGCCGCTGCAATATATGGCGCAGACGGAGATGCTGATCGAACCGCGAAAACCCAAAGTTCAAACAAAGGACTCGATTAACATTTTTAATGTCCCTAACGATGCCAATTACGCCAGCACTCAGCTCCAGCTTTTGCAGAACGGCGATTTGATGTTCGATGTTGTCCAAAATCTCGGTCTGCACCGCCATCCGAATCTTCTCGGTAATCAAAACAAAGGAATTCTCGCCACTTTTCGCTCGATTTTTTCAAGCGATAAAACTGCCGAAAACAAAGATGATTCATTGCCGGTTTTAAGCGAAACTAACATCGCCGTTACAGGTGCTGCCGCCGATAAAATCCCGCTCACGCCGGAAGAACAGGAGCGCGCCGTTCAATACGCTTTTTCATTTTTGAGCGGCTTAGGTGTCGAGCAGATAGAACAGACCAATCTCGTCAACATCAAAGTCAAAGGCACAAATCCCGCGCTGGCGGCAAAAGTTGCCGATACGGTTGCTGAAACTTTTATCGCGCAGGACATCGAACGCGAAACACAAGGCGCGAAGGACATCTATAACGAACTTTCCAAATCAATCGAAGATTTAAAGTCTACAATCAACAGCAAGGAAGTCGAACTCATTAATTTTATGAGAAACGGCGATTTACCATTGCAGGAAAAAGGCGGAGAATTATCAGCTAGTATTTTGCAGAATTTGAGCGGTCAATGGTATGGCGCGATTGACGAACGACGCAAAATCGAAGCCCGGTATAACGCTGCCGTAACTGCCAATGCGCGTGGCGAAGGAACATATGTTCCAGATATTACCGGAAGTGAAATATACCGGGACACAATCCGAATTAATGCTGAACGAACGGCTAAATTACAGGATGCGATTCGGGAAATTGATAAACAGATAAGCGCGGCTGAAAATGAAAAAGCACAATTACTGGTTAAATACACGCCCGAATATTCCAAGGTTAAAGAAAAAGAAGAGCAAATTGCTAAATTTAAAGAAACAAGAGAAAAAACGGAAACAGAAGTAACCAAATTGATTGAGCGCGACGAGCAAAAAATTAAAGCAAATGCCATCAGCGGCGCGTTGGTCGGATTACGTTCACAACTCGAAGCGGCAACAGTACGAGAAAATCAATCCCGCGTCACGTATTCAAACGAACTCTCGAAAGCGAATATCCAAGGACAAGAGGAAACCCGTCTGACCACGCTCAAACGGGAAATCGAAACGCAGCGCAGTTTGCTTGACACCTACACGCAGAGACAAAAAGAACAGGAACTGACGATTTCCGGCAGCCGTCCCGATAACGTCAAAGTTACGGCTCACGCTATTACTCCGACTACGCCAATCGGACCGCAGCGGACGCGCAATATTATGGTCGCGTTTTTGATGTCGCTGGCTGCCGGAATCGGTCTGGCGTTTTTGATGGATTATCTCGATGATTCGGTGCGAACTTCCGATGATGTCGGCAGACATCTCGGACTGCCGACTTTAGCCTTGATTCCCGATTATGCCACGCTCGATAAGCGCACGCCGGCTTTGATTCCGGGCAAAAACGGAAGCGGACCCAGTTCGCTGGCATTGATAACGCTTGAAGATCGCCGGTCGCCGGTCGCCGAAGCCTATCGCCATCTTCGCACGTCGCTGCTGTTTTCATCCGCCGGAAAACCGCCGCAAACGATTCTGGTGACATCCGCGCAGCCTTCGGAAGGCAAAACGACGACGGCAATTAACACGGCGATTACGCTCGCGCAGTCGGACGTTGATGTCGTTATTATTGACTGCGATCTGCGCCGTCCGCGTCTGCACAGCCATTTTAGTTTGGACAATACGCAAGGTTTGACCAATTATCTTTCGGGCGAGCGAAACACAGATAATCTGGTAAAAACTTATAAAGGTCTGCCGCGTTTGAAAGTAATTACGAGCGGACCAATTCCGCCGAATCCGGCAGAGCTTTTAAGCTCGAACGAAATGAAAAACCTTCTGCAATTTTTGAAGGGAAATTACAAGCACGTAATTATTGACTCGCCGCCCGCGATTTCGTTTACCGACGCGGCGATTCTGGCAACCTTGGTTGACGGCGTGGTTCTGGTAGCAATGGCGGGCAAAAGTTCGATCCAGCTAATGCGCCGCTTCAAACAGCGTTTGGGAAATCTCGGAACGAGAATTTACGGAGTCGTTCTCAACGGCATCAAAGCAAATTCTGCGGAATACGATTATTACGGCTACAATTCGACTTACAGTTATTACACGGCTTCCGACACGGACGATTCAACGCCGCGAATGGAAGAAACGGTTTCGATTCACAATACGAAAAATTAACGGAAAGAATTAGCCACAAAAAGGTACAAAATTCGCAAAATTAAGAGAAATTCTTTTTTGTGTATTCTGTGCCTTTTGTGGCTATTTTCTCTTTTATTTGTCAGCGGTTTCCAAAAAACTTTCAAGCGATTCATCCCAAGCGGGCAAACAGGAAAGCCCGAATTTCTCGCTGAATAAACACGCCAGTTTTGAACTCGCCGGGCGCGGCGCAGGACGTTTTAAATCATTTGCCGAAGCACTTTCCAAAAGTTCCGTATTAAAACCTTTCAACTCGCAAACCTTTCGCGCAAAGTCCGCGTAACTCGCGCCTTCGCCGGAATTTGTGACGTGATAAACCGACGGCAAATCGAGTTCGGCGAGTTCGCGCAGTCTTTTTGCCAGATCGCCCGCGAACGTCGGCGTTCCGTATGAATCTTCAATCGCTTTGATTTTTTTCCCTTCAGCAAGAAGATTATGCATTACGCTTAAGAAATTTGTTCCGCCGTGTCCGAAAATCCAGCCGGAACGAACGATGATCGAACCGGCGTAAGCGTTTCGCGCCCGGATTTCGCCTTCGAGTTTCGCCGCGCCGTAAACGCCCAACGGATTCGGCGTGTCGCGCTGCGTATAAAATTTTTTGTTTGTGCCGTCAAAAACGTAATCGGTCGAAATCGTGACAAAACGGGCATTGATTTTTTTTGAAGCAAGCGCGAGATTTTCTACGCCGTCGGCATTCGTTTTATAACAAATTTCCCGATTGGTTTCCGCGCCGTCAACGTCCGTGTAAGCCGCGCAATTGAGAACCGCGTCGAATTTTTCGCGCCCGAATAAATCGAAAACATCTTTTTCGCAGGAAATATCGAGTTGCTGCCGCGTTAAACCGACAACTTCATCGCCGATTGATTCGCAGTATTTTTTTGCTGCGCGCGCGACCATTCCGTTTGCGCCCGTGATGAGAATTTTCATATTTTTTGCAAGTTTATTTCAACTTTGCGCCATACATTTTACGGTAATAATCACGATACGCGCCGCTGCGGATGCGTTTGATCCAGTTCTGATTTTCGAGATACCAGTCAATCGTTTTTCGCAAGCCTTCCTGCCAAGTTGTTTGCGGTTTCCAGCCGAGTTCGTTTTCGGTTTTCGCCGCGTCAATCGCGTAGCGACGGTCGTGTCCGAGCCGGTCGGTGACGTATTTTATGAGCGAATGCGGTTTGCCCAAAGTGTCGAGAATCGCTTCGACGACTTCGATGTTTTCGCGTTCGTTTCGCGCTCCGATATTATAAATTCCGCCGGAAGTGCCTTTTTCGTAAGCGAGCCAAATTGCGCGGGCGTGGTCTTCGACGAAAATCCAGTCGCGCACATTTCGCCCGTCGCCGTAAACCGGAAGCGATTCATCGTTCAGCGCGTTAGCAATCATCAGCGGAATCAGCTTTTCGGGAAACTGCCGCTGTCCGTAATTATTTCCGCAGCGCGTGATTATCGCGTCAACGCCGAAAGTTTCGCGGGCGGCGCGAACGAAATGTTCGGCGGCAGCCTTCGACGCGGCATAAGGCGAATTCGGTCGAATCGGCGATTCTTCGGTGAAAAAAGCCGTTTCGTCTTCAGGCAAACTGCCCATCACTTCATCGGTCGAAATCTGAATAAATCTCCGTATATTTTTCGCCCGTGCCGCGTCGAGCAAAATCTGCGTTCCGAGAACATTTGTCGTCACGAATTCGCCCGCCGAATTTATCGAGCGGTCAACGTGCGATTCGGCGGCAAAGTTGAAAATCGCGTCCGAATCTTTCGGCAAAGCCTGCAAAACCGCATCTTTATCGCAAATATCGCCTTTCACGAACCGATGCCGCGCCGCGTCCAAATCGTTCAGATTTTCGAGGTTTCCCGCATAAGTCAGCGCGTCGTAATTAACAATTTCGATGTCGGAAGTTTCTTCCAGAACAAGGCGTATAAAAGCCGAACCGATGAAACCTGCGCCGCCGGTGACGAAAATATTTTTCATAATCCGTAAAATTCCCAATAAAAAACCGTCTCAATTTGCCGAAAAACTGAGACGGTTTTGCAAATAACAAAACTACTGTATCGGAGTCGCCCGCGCGTCCTGTTTCGGCGTTATTTTGTATTCCTTCGGCGGTTCCGCGCCGAGCAGATGTTTGACGAAATAATCCCAGCGGCGGCGCATCATATAAAAACTGTCCGCGCCGTAGCCGTGGCGGGCGTTCGGGAAAATTATCAAATCGAAATCCTTATTCGCTTTCACCAGCGCGTCAACAACTAAATAAGAATTATACGGCGGCACATTATCATCCATTCCGCCGTGCGCGATCAGCAGTTTGCCTTTCAAATTTTTGGCGTAGATTTGATTCGCTTGAGTTTCGTAATTATTGCCGGAAAGCAATCCGATATAGCGTTCGCCCCAGTCGTCTTCATAGTTGCGGTTATCGTGATTGCCCGATTCGGAAATACCGACTTTATAGAAATCGGGATAGCGAAACATCGCCGCCGCCGTTGCAAATCCGCCGCCGGAATGTCCCCAAACGCCGACGCGCGTCGTGTCGAGATACGGATATTTTTGTGCCAACTGGCGGATTCCGGCGATTTGATCTTCGAGCGTATTATCCGCCATATTGCCGTAACACGCATCGTGAAACGCCTTCGAGCGGTCGGGATTGCACGTTCCGTCAATGATGACGACGACAAAACCTAATTCAGCTAAAGCC
>JALYQJ010000300.1 GCA_030855875.1 Acidobacteriota bacterium | reverse complement strand
CAAGAAAGCTATTTGTGAGCCGAATGGAGAATTAACCAAAGAAATGATCGAGCAAAGAGTATGCGATTATTTCAACTCGGAACAATTGCCGCGACTATCCAACAATGTCGCCTGATTTTACACTAGTGAAGAAAATCTTTCAAGAAAATTGAGATATTATTCAGACTCTTCATTGTTTTTTTGGTTTAGCGGGAATAACCAAAACACTTTTCGCGGGAGCATTATGATTTATCAAATTGAAAAGGAAAAGGAGAGTTCTTGGTATATTTCCTTTCTCAAAAAAGAAAAATGGCAAATATATAAAACAGGCGGAATTTCCAGAAACGAAGTTTTGGCTTTAATTTAAAAATTTTTATGAATATCAGTTACAACTGGCTGAAAGATTTGGTTGAAGTAGATTTGCCGCCGCAGGAATTGGCGACAAAATTAACGAATGTCGGCTTGGCGGTCGAAGGTATTCACGAGTTTGAAAATGATTTCGTGTTTGATATTGATGTAACGTCGAATCGTTCGGATTGTCTTTCGCATCTCGGCGTGAGCCGCGAAGTTGCGGCAATTCAAAATGAAAAATTAAAAATTAAAAATTACGAAGAACGAAAAACGAAAAACGAAAATCAAAATTTAGTTTCGATTCAAGATACTGATTTGTGTCATCGCTTTACGGCGCGGATTGTTCGCAGCGTCAAAATCGCGCCGTCGCCCGAATGGTTGGTCAAACGGCTCGAAGCGATTGGCGAACGAGCGATAAATAATGTCGCCGATATTACAAATTTCGTTATGCACGAACTCGGCAATCCGATGCATTCGTTTGATTACAATAAGTTGAGCGAAAATCGAATCGTCGTGCGCCGCGCCCAAAACGGCGAGACGATAAAGACTTTGGATGAAACGGAACGCAAGTTGGATGAAACGATGCTGGCGATTTGCGATGCGGAGAAGCCGGTCGCGGTCGCCGGAATTATGGGCGGTTTCGATTCGTCCATTACAGCAGATACGACCGACGTTTTGCTGGAAGTCGCTTATTTCGACCGAGCGAATATTCGGCAAACTTCGCGCAAATTGAAACTTTCGACCGAAGCGAGCCATCATTTCGAGCGCGGCGTTGACATCGAAAATTTGATTCGCGCCTCAAACCGCGCGACCGAATTGATTTGCGAATTAACCGGCGGAGTTGCCGACGAATTCGTTGATGTTTATCCGACGAGATTCGCGCCGAATGAAATCGAATCGAAGGATATTCAATCGGCGGTCAAAAGACTGACCGGATTGGAAGTTGAAGAAAGCGAAATTCTAAAAATTTTGAACGCGCTCGGTTTTAAAACAAAAGACAAATCGCAAATCCCAAATCGCAAATCGCAAATTTTCCTCTCTCCGAGTTGGCGGCACGACGTTTCGATTGAAGAAGATTTGGTCGAAGAAGTTGCGCGAATTGTCGGCTACGACAAAATCGGCGAAGAACTTCCCGGCTCGAAAAGCGCGGGCGAATATCAGCCGACCGAATCGCGTAAGAAAGAACTGCGAAAAATTTTATCGAATTTCGGTTTTGACGAAGCGATTTCATACAGTTTTATTGACACGAAACACGACGAAACTTTTGAACTCGTTCCCGGTTTGATTGACGAAAACGCTGACGAAAAATTCGTCACTTTGCAGGATTCGATTATCGAAGGCGCGGTACGGATGCGCCCGAATTTGCTGCCGGGTTTACTTGACGCGGTGCGGACAAATTTTAATCAGCGAGAGAAAAACCTGAAGTTGTTTGAACTCGGAAAAGTTTTCGCCGCCAAAACGAGCGAGGAAAATCTGCCGACGGAAAAGGAACTTTTGGCAATCGCGGTAACTGGCGGCGAAATTTCCAACAACCGCGCGATTCCGGTGCGCGAACTCGATTTTTACGATGCGAAAGGCGCGGTTGAAGCCGCGCTCGAAGCCGTCGGATTCGCGGATGCCGCATTTGCCGCCGAGAACGTCAAACATTTGCGAAACGGACAATCGGCTTCGATTTCAATCGGCGGCGTAAAAGTCGGTTATCTCGGACGTTTGAACGATGAAATCGCGGCTGGTTATAAATTTAAACAGCCGGTTTTCGTCGCCGAACTCAATTTGCAGACTGTTTTGGCGGCAAAAACGCCGGCGGTTTTATATCGTCCTTTGCCGAAATATCCGTCGGTTTCGCGCGACGTATCCTTGCTCGTCAAACGCAGTCTGAGTTTTGCTGAAATTCGTAATGCCGTTGTCGAGCAAAATGCGGAGATTTGCCGGAGCGTTGAATTTGTTGATGTTTACGAAGGAAAAGGAATTGCTGATGATGAACGCTCGATTACGATTCGGCTCGAATATCGAAGCGACGAAAGAACTCTGATTGACGAAGAAGTTGACGCGGTTCACAATCAAATCATCAAAAGTCTGGAAGAAAAATTAAGCGCGAAGCAGAGATTTTAAGAAAATCTAATGATTTACTTGAAGTTTCTGCAAAAAATAAACATAATCAAACCGAAGTTTTACAATTTGCTGCGGCTTTGGAGGAACGAATGAACAGTTTATCGGGAATGGAAAAATTCTCGCATCTGGAAGATAAAATTTATCTCACAATCGAGTTTGCCAAAAAGATGCGTGAAGAAAAGGAAAAATTCGAGCGCGAAATGAAATCACTTCGTCACGAAGTCGGCAATCTTCTTTCGGAAAAATCGCGTCTGGAAGAAAAGGTCGAAGAATTGCTCTCGGAACGCGATGCGATCCAGCTAAAAGTCGAAGCGATGCTCGACGCAATGACGATTATTGATTCCGATGTCGCCGAAGCGGTCGGGAGGTAAACGCTGATAATGATAAACGGCAGAAACAAATCCGATTCACCGGAACACTCGATCAGAGTCGAAATCTACAATCAAACTTACAACATTCGTTCGGACGGCGACAACGATTACATAATGCGTCTGGCGGAATACGTTGACGGCAAAATGCGCGATATTTCTTCCGGCACGCTGACCGTTGATTCGCTCAAAGTCGCCATTCTCGCCGCTCTGCACATCGCCGACGAATTTCATCAACTAAAAAATCAGCAGGAACAAACCGACGCGCAACTCGCCTCGCGCAGTGCCGAATGCGCCGAACTTCTCGACCGCGTTCTCAAACACAAAGAAGCCGTTCCGCAGGAACTAGAACGTGAACAATAATTTTTTAATGGAAATAATTTGTCATAAAAATTTTCATTTTCCGTTGATCATTTTCTGTTTTGCATTGCTTTCAATCGTGCTATAATAATGTTCAGGCGAGAGAACTTTCTGCAAAGTTCGTCACCAGACGACCAAATAATTGAGCCAACACTTGAAGAACGGGAGGCTAATGCCGCTCATTCGGTGCAGTCTTTCACAGTTAGAGATTTGCCATAGAATGCGGCTTTGATGTTCAAAATATTTTGAGCAAAAAGCCACCCACCTATTTATAATAGGTTCAATTCAAGCGTTTGAACGGCTTTTGCGGTTTTCCTTTCGCCAACATTTTTTTCTTGGAGTAAAGAGTGGAGAGTAAAGAGTGGAGAGCATAACATTTGACTCTTCATTCTCTACTCTCTACTTTTTTTGTTATGAATATTCTCGTTATTGCCGATGTCGTCGCGCGTCCCGGACGATTGGCGGTTTTGGCTAAGATTCAGGATTTGCGCGAACAATACGCGATTGATATTGCTTTGATAAATGCTGAAAACGTCGCGGGCGGTTTTTCGATCACACCGGCAATCGCCGACGAATTTTTCGCCAACGGCGTTGATTTAATGACTTCGGGCAATCATATTTTCGACAAAGGCGAAATAATTCCCTACATCGAAAAAAATCCGCGTCTGATTCGACCGTCAAATTATCCGCCCGGAACGCCCGGAAAAGGTCTTTTCGCCGGAGAGATAAATGGTTATAAAATTGCCGTGATGAATTTTCTCGGCAGAGTTTTTATGCCGCCGGTTGACGATCCGTTTCGCGCTGCTGAACAATGTCTTTCGGAAATTCCCGAAGATGTCAAAATCCGTCTGGTTGATATGCACGCCGAAGCGACTTCTGAAAAATATGCGATGGGCTGGTTTCTTGACGGGCGCGTTTCCGCCGTTTACGGTTCGCACACGCACGTTCCGACCGCCGACGAAAGAATTCTGGAAAACGGAACGGCTTATATCACCGATGTCGGAATGACGGGCAGTTATGCCGGTGTTATCGGAATGGACAAACATCAAATTTTAGAAAGATTTACAAAATTTCCTGCCCGCCGCGCCGAACACGCGAAAGGCGACGTTTGGATTTGCGCGATTGTGCTGGATATTGACGAAAACACGGGAAAAGCGCGTAAAATTGAGCGTCTGAGGTTGGAATATAAAGAAAGATAGCCACAAAAAGCGTAATGAAAGAGTTAGCCACGAATTACACGAATTTTCACGAATAAATAATTGTATTCAAGATTCTTATTCGTGTTCCTTCGTGTAATTCGTGGCTAAAATTCTCACCGCGACTATTAATTTTTGTTTATTCGAGAGGCTCTTTTTCTAGTTCACGCCGGATTTCGTCCTGCATTTTGGCGGCTTCGAGCGCAAGCGGAAGTTCTTTTGTGCGGGCGGAGAGTTTTTTCAGCGCGAGTTCCGAATCAGCCAATTTACCGCCGCGCATCGCTGCCGCTTCGATCATTTGCAGACGCGATTCGGATTCGGCAAGCATTAATTCGGCTTCTTTATTTATCGAAGAAATTTTCTCAATATCACGATTTATTTCAGCCTGAAAATCTTTTGAACTTTCGCTTTTCAAATATTTCAGTTTGTTCTGCCGACGTTTCGCCAAAAGCAATTCCTGTTTTGAAGATTTGACGATTCTAGTTGCCGTCAGGCGCGAAGCCAGCGTTTCGCGGAAAGCGTCGGCGAGCAGTGCATCTCCGGCTTCCATTTCTTTTAGAGCTTTTCTTTCTATCGGCTTCAACTCGTTTATAAACCAGTTGACTTCTTCGGCTCTGATGCCGTCGGCGGCGATTCTTTCGCGCATTACTTTTGTCCAGTTTGAGTATCTGTAAGCCAAAACGCCGGATATAATTAATCCGATAAACAAACCGATGATTGCCGTGATGATTCCGAAAGACAAAAATGTGAACGCCAACGGCGGATTTGAGCCGAATAATACGAATAAAACTCCAAAAATCAAGAGAGGCAAAGTCGAAAGCAAAACAGGTGCGCTCCACGCGGCGATTTTCATACGTTTGCCTTTCGCCAAATCCTTTTTGCTGACATCGTATCTCGGCTCTAATTCATTCATTTATTAGTTTTAATTTACAAGCACTACAAACTTTATTCAAACTTTCAGCATCAATAATTTCATTGTGCGGAAAAATCTTTTATTATGAAAAAAGCAGCTCCGGTTTAAATTTTTTGCAGGTCTTTATGTTAAAAAATAAATTTCTCTCTCTTTTGTCAATCTTTGTGCTTCTTCCGTTTTTTTTCGATCCGACTTTCGCCCAAGAAAAACCGGCACAACCTCAAAAAGTTCGCACCGTGACGATTCCGATTTCGATTTTTACCAAACAGGAATTAAAAGACGACGAGCCGGAGGAAATCGTTCAAGTCGAACGGCTTTCGGTTAAAGAAAATAACGACGAACAAACGATTTTGTCCATCCGCAGCGTGACAAACGCTCCGCTCGCGCTGGCAGTTTTGATTCAAGATGATTTAACTGCAAATTTCAATCTCCAGCTCAAAGATATTCGTAATTTTATACGCAATTTGCCGCCAGGCTCGCGTGTGATGGTCGGCTATCTGCGCGGCGGCTCGACACAAATCCGGCAGAAATTTACCGATGATTTGGAAAAGGCAGCCGGTTCGCTGCGAATTGTCATCGGCAGCGCATCGGCTGCGCCGAGAAATCCTTACGATGGAGTTGAGGACGTTTTAAAAAGATTCGACGCTTTGCCGACCGGCAGACGTGCAATTCTGCTCGTTTCCGACGGTTTGGACAGTTCAAACGGACTCGATTTCGTTTCTCCGGGTCAAAGCATTGATTTGAATAACGCGATTTTGAAATCGCAAAGACGCGGCGTGGCGGTTTATTCTTTTTATTCACCGGCATCGCTGACGGAAAACGGTAACTCGCGTTTTGTCTTGACCGGGCAAGGTTCGCTCGAAAAATTATCCGAAGAAACCGGCGGACGCGCATTTTTTCAAGGTTCGATTGCTCCAATTAGTTTCGAGCCGTTTTTTCGGGATTTGAACTTACTTCTCAATCGTCAATTCGCCTTAACTTATCTTTCGACTCATCCCAAAAAAGGTTATTACAAAATACAGGTTTTCAGCACCAACCCGGGAGTTAAAATCGAACATCCGCGAGGCTATTACTTCCGTTAAAAACTCTTTTGGGTAATTTCAGCCTACTTTTGCGCGGCAAACCGGACAAACTCTGACTTCTTCCTTCATCAATAAACCGATCCAAAAAAAGATAAACGTAAAAACCAGCAAAACCGAAAATACGATCCATCCCGCCGTTGATATTTTTCGCTCGACTATCGGCAAATAATGACTGCCGCAGCGCGGGCAGCGATAATTTACATCTAGTTGTCCGGGCTGTTGATGAACGAGATTTTGCGGCGAGTAATTTTTAGCAGCCAGCGGCATTTGATTGACAGCCGACTGAATGCGCGTTTTTTGTTCGGTCTTTTGAACGTCTGGCTTTGAAACCTGAAATTCGTCGGTCTTCCACGAGTAAGGTCGCGGCGGTGAGTATTCGTAATTGATTTCGGTCGCAGGCGGCGGCTGATTTGTAAATCTGAGTCCGCACGAGCGGCAGAAATTACTTTCGTCGCCATTTATCTGTCCACAATTTTGGCATTGAATCATCGTTTTTTCAGTCTCCTAAAACGCTTTCGCGCTAGACTCTACGAATCATACCAAAGAAATGTTTATATTTCGAGAAATTACGAATTTTTCGCTTTTGTTCAAAAATTATCCAAATTTGATGCGCTCACAGCTTTTGATCGCCCGATAAACCGATTCGACGAGTTCGACCGATTTATAACCGTCGAGCGCGGTCACGGGCGGTTCTGCTCCGTTCAAAACCGCGTCAATAAACGCTTTGTCTTCCTGAACATAACCCCAACGCTCTTCCTTTTCGGTCATCGCCCACGAATGCGTTTCGTAATTTGCGTCCATTCCGCGCGAATCAATCAGATGCTCCATTTCCTGCGTCATAATCGTGCGGTGATGCGCGAAAACTTCGATGCGCTCAAACGGAAAGTGCCAGCTCGCGTCGGACGAAGAAGCGAACGTGCAGTGAAAACCGTTTTTGAATTTGAAAATGATTGAAAATTCGTCGAGTTCCGGGTATTCGTGCTGCGAACCGTAAGCGACGAGTTCGGCAATTTCACCGAACTGAAACCGCATCATATCGAAAAGATGAATCGTCGTTTCGTATAAAAATCCGCCGGTGACAGTCACGTCGCCCGTCCAAACCGGATTTTTCAACTCGCCGCGATTCATTTTAATATGCGCCGAATGCGCTTTGTCTTCGCTCAACAATTCCTTCAATTTCGCATAAACCGGCGCATAACGGCGATTGTGTCCGACCTGAA
>JALYQJ010000274.1 GCA_030855875.1 Acidobacteriota bacterium | reverse complement strand
TACCTTTAGCCGTTTGTTCGGTAACTATTCAGGTTTGGCTAGTTCTGATGAATTCGGTCGCTCCAGCCCGAACGTCAATCGTTTCTTCGACCTTCCGCCCCTAGGCTTTACTGCTGACGGTGACCCGGATAACGGTCGTCTTGCTACTGACCGTCCGCACGTTTTCAAAGCGTATGGTGGTTACAGCTTCGACTGGAGAGACGATAATTCCAATCGAACGACTGTTACAGCCTTTACGACGATTCAATCGGGAACGCCGTTGACCAGTATCTATAATCTATATAGTTTGGGAACGACTATCCTGAATGGACGCGGCGATTTAGGACGCACTGAACGGTTTACCGAAACTGACTTTTCGGTCAGTCATCGTTACAGATTCGGTAGAGATAACCGCCTCGCAGTTGAAGCGTTTGTTGATATTCTTAATCTGTTTGATGAAGAAAAAGTTTTGGGTATTCAAACAAACCTCAGCAGCGTTAACTTTCAGGGTGGAACCGCTCTTGATGCGAATGGTAATCCTACCTCTCCGTTAAGACTTGGCGGCTGTCCTGTATCTGCCTGCGGTACTGAGGCAGCAGTATTCCAAACCATTTTCAATGGTACGGGTATTGGTCAATTTGTGCGGAACTTTATCGCCAATAACAATGTCGGCACTATCAATCGTGTCAATGGACAGTTGGCGCAAACGGCTTTAACAAGTCAGACGTTGAACACATTCGGTCAACCAAACAACTTCCAAGGACCACGCAATGTGAGATTTGGATTCCGTTTCTTCTTCTAATTTGATTATTTAAGAGAAACCTTTTTAGCCTGTCTGGAAACGGACAGGCTTTTTTTGTGCGGGCTGATAAATCAATTTCCTTCTATCGAATACTATGAATCAAAGCCGAAAACAGATTGGCAGGTGAAACTTCGTTTTGTGATCTTTTTACTGTCTTTACTGTCTCCGTGCTTAGGCGGATTTCTCAAAGTATAAAGAGCGAAGTTTTATTTTATCTGTTCCTAGAGCAGATTCGAGATTAATATAGGGTTGACATTTTGAGGGCGGAAACCCGAGCGTGAGCAAGGGTGCAAACGCTCGACTTCCGGCACCCTTGCTCACGCGCGGGTTTCCACCTTTTGTTCCATACATTGAATTTGAATCTGCTCTAGGTGAAAGGTTATTATCAAAGATAATTACAACTTTTAACGGCGAAAAAAAATTGTGCTGCTCTATATAGAGCAGCACAATTTTTTTTCGTTGGAGTTTTTGTTAGTTGTTAGCGACTTGCGATTTTGCTTTCTCCCGCAAACTACTGATCACTTTTTTGGTCTGTGCCGCATTCTCGCCATCAAGTTTGCTTGTTTTCAAATATAATTCCAGTTCGTCTGCCGCTTCTTTATATTTTTTCAAATTGTCGGCGTAAAGCTGCGCCAGTTCTTTATGAATTTCCGGGACACCAATTTTTGAAAGCTTTTTAGCCTGAAGCAGATGCTTTTCCGCGTCTTGATACTTACCATCGCTGCGTTCGACCTTTCCAAGTGTGTAAAGCACCTGTGTTGACGAAGGAGCTAAAATGTACGCCTGGTTGAGCGTTCTAATTGCAGCTTTGTTATATTCCGCGCCGAGATTGTGAAAGGAATAACCCAAATAATAAAAAGAGGTTGCGCTTTTCGGATTAACTCCAATTGCTTTGAGCAGAAATGGAACTGCCTCGGTATATTTCTTTATCAAACACAGTTCTCTGCCTATTCGGTGCAAGGCAAGATAATAATCCGGGAAAAGTTTGATGGATTCATTTAATCCCATAATTCCTTCATTTGTGCGCTTATTAGAAAGGTCTTTGACGGCTCTTTCATAAACTTTGCTGGCATCTGGCGGAATTTCCTGTGCAAAAACCACGCCGATTTCCGCTTCTGCAAGTCCGCCTTTTTTCGGCAGCAAATAAAAGTCCGCCAGAAAAAATCCTGTTCCTTCTCCGCCTCTAATATTTTGCGTGATAACTTCAATCGGCTGATCCTGATCTTCAAGATCATACCGAAATGCAAAAACCCGTACCGTATATCTCCCGTCTCGTACTCCGTTAAACTGATACCGACCCGACCCGTCTGTTCGAGCGCGATTTATAGTTTGGTAATAATCGTTAAGCAGTTCAACTCCTATTTCCGATAAAGTATTTCTTTGTTTATCATAAACTGTTCCCTGAATCGTGCTGGCTCCGAAAGCATTCTGAGATAGAAAAAGAATTACAAAAAGAAAGAGAACTCCGAATGAGATTTGAGTTCGACTTAAACTCTTCAAAAACATCATAGCAACCTCCTAAAGCTATCAATAAAATTTACAAGTTTGAATTTACGAGTGTTTTCGTATTATAACATCAAATCAAATGATTAGTGAATTTTTTGTTTATTGAGTTTGATAAAAATTTCGCGCCGTCACAAAATTTAAGAGGAAACAGACACGGAGCAAATTATTGTCAGAAAAAATCTATCGTGATTCAGTTCATAATATTATTCGCCTGAAAACCGGAGACGATGCGGGAAATTTACTCGTTCGTCTCATTGACACGGCGGAATTTCAGCGTTTGCGGCGTATTCGGCAGCTCGGACTCGCGCATTATGCTTATCAATCTGCCGAGCATTCGCGGTTTACGCACAGTTTGGGTGCGCTTCATCTGGCGACGCGGATTTTGGCGAAACTTGATTCGGAATATAAAATTTCGGCGGAAGCGAAATTTGCCGTGCGTGTTGCCGCGCTTCTTCACGACATCGGACACGGAGCGTTTTCGCACGTTTTGGAAACGATTCTTGATTTTCATCACGAAAACTTTACGATTGAGGCGGTTTTGAGCGATGAAACCGAAGTCGGGCGAACATTAAAGAGTTTTTCAAACGAGTTGCCCGAAAATGTCGCCGGTATTATTCGCGGCACTTTTCGCCCGACGGCTCTGGCGCAGCTCGTTTCCTCGCAGCTCGATGTTGACCGAATGGATTATTTGCTTCGAGACAGTTTGATGACGGGCGCGAAATACGGGATTTACGATCTCGAATGGATTATTAAATCGCTCAAGATTGATGAGGAAAACGACCGGCTTTATGTTTCGGCGCGGGGCGTTTACGCGGTCGAAGATTATTTGCAGGCGCGTTATTATATGTTCCGGCAGGTTTATTTCCACCGCACTCTGCGTTCCGCTGAAAATGTGCTGCGTTCTTTGTTTCGCCGCGCTTTACATATTTTTCAGAATAATAAATTTGTTTGGTTTGCAGGCGGAACGCCGTTCGAGAAGATTTTGAAAAACGAAAAGCTGACTTTGCGCGAGCATCTCGAATTAGACGATTCGGACGTGATGTTTCACATCAAACAGTGGGAAAAATCGGAAGATGTAATTTTGTCGGATTTGGCAAAACGATTTCTGCATCGAAATCTTTTCAAAGCGTTCGACCTCGATATGCCGGACGACGCACGACAAGAATTTCTCGATAAAGCGCGGAGAACGGTTGAAGCTGCCGGTTACGATACGAACTATTATTTTATCGAAGACAAAGCGGGCGATGTGCCGTATTATTTTTACACTAAAGAAAGAAGCGAGCCGAAAAATCTGATTTACGTCGAAGAAGGTTTTTCGCATCCGCAAATCAAGGAGATTTCCGAAGTGAGCGCGGCGGTGCGCGGGCTTCAAAAAGGCTATCAAATGCACCGCGTCTGTTTTCCGGCAGAATTGAAAAATGAAATTGCGAAAATTTATCATCAAAAGTGAGCAGTAAGCAGTGAGCGGTAAGCGGTCAAATTCCAAATTCCAAATTCCAAAATTTAGATTGAATCGGCGATTAAAATTTTCGGTGCAAATTTTTTTCTGTCTGCTTACCGCTTACTGCTTACTGCTTACTGCTCACGCGCAGAAAATCGCCGTTCTCGTCCCAATAAAAGCCGACCGCAGCGAAAAGTTCGTTGAACAATTTCGCAATTCTCTTTCGGTAAAGTTCAATGTTTTAGACGAATCTTTGAGCGAAACGGCTTTTCGTTCCAACACTTTTGAAAATCCGTTTAATATTTCGACCGTCGAATCGAAAAACATCGGCGCAGCAATCGGCTGCGAGTATTTTTTGCTGATTAAATCGACGACGCAGCGACGCAGTTCGTTTCAAAAAGAAGAGTTTTACGAATCATTCGCCGCCGTCTACGTTGTCAGTTCGCGCACGGGTCGGCTCGTCGTCTGGAAGCTGCAAACCTTTGAAGCGGCAAAACCTGAAAATGCCGAAAAACTTCTACTCGATTCAACCGGCGATTTGGCTTCCGAAATATTCGACAAATTAAAAAGCGTTAGTGAATCGAAAAAGAGTGAAAAAACAAACCGAAAAATAGAAGAAGTTCCCGATGAAAACACCGCTGAAGCGAGAAATCTTCGTCCGCCTCTGCCTTATAAACGCTTGAAACCCGAATACACGCGGCTTGCGTATATTTATGACGTGAAAGCGACCGTTGATATTACCGTTGATTTAGACGAAAACGGTGCGGTGACGAGAACTGAAATTGTTCGCTGGGCGGGCTTCGGATTAGACGAATCGGTCACGGAAACCGTTCGTCGAATGAATTGGCGAGCCGCGACGCGCAACGGAAAAACATTGCCGATGCGCGTTTTGTTGCGCTACAATTTTAAGAAAATTGAGAAAGAAGAGTTATGAAGTGAAAGATGAGAAATAAAAAGTGAAAATGATTTTTTCTAATCGAACTTCAATAATTTTTCGTAATTTTGTATGAAAAACATTCGCGCCGCGTTTCGTTACGCTTTATTCGTTATCTCCACGCTCGGATTGTATGCGTTCTGGTTTGTTTGTGATTTTTTTATTCCGAACAAAATATTGTGGCGGCAAATAATCTTCCATAAATGGGCGCAAAGTTTTGTCGCCGTTTCGCGGATGAGAATCGAAGTTATCGGGAATGTGCCGCCGCCGCCGTTTTTTCTCGTGTGCAATCATCTGAGTTATACGGATGTCGCCGCGCTTCGCGCCGTTTTAGAAGGAGTTTTCGTAGCAAAAGGCGAGATGGAAAGCTGGTTTTTGGCGGGCAGAATTGTCCGCGATATGGGAACAGTTTTTATCAACCGGCAAAATCGGCGCGATATTCCGCGCGCCGGTCGGGAAATCATCAAGCGATTGGAAGGCGGCGAGGGCGTTATCGTTTTTCCCGAAGGCACCAGCACCAAAGGCGAAGAAATTCTGCCCTTCAATTCATCGTTTCTCGAATTTGCCGCGCAGACCGACTTGCCGGTTTCCTACGCTTCGATTACCTACAAAACTCCGGCGAACGAACCGACCGCGAGCGAATCAATCTGCTGGTGGGATGAAAAAACTTTCGGCGAACATCTGTGGTATTTATTTCAATTAAAGGAATACACGGCGGTTATAAATTTCGGCGACGAGCCGATTCATAATGCCAATCGAAAGGTTTTAGCCAGAGAACTGCGCGAAAAAGTGTTGGAGAAATTTATTCCGGTTATCTGAATCAATTACGAATTACGAATTACGTATGAATCCAAACAATTTCTTGTAATTTGTAATTCGTAATTTGTAATTGAAAAATAAAATCATCTAAACTTTTTATCAAACTGATCCGTAAAAACTCAAACACAATCATTCAGGAGAAAAAATGCTAAAAAATAATTTTCGTTTCATCACGGTTTTGACCGTTTTATTGTCCGTTGCGGCGACGGCTTTCGCGCAAAACAAAGGTTTTGACGTTAAAAGAATGGACAATTCAATCGAAGCCTGCACCGATTTTTTTCAATACGCCAACGGAAGCTGGCTGAAAAACACGCCGATTCCTTCGTCGGAATCACGTTGGGGAACCTTTAACATTCTCGGCGATAACAACGACGCGATTTTGCGCGACGTTCTGGAAAAAGCGGCGAAATCAAAAGGCGCGCCGGGAAGCGATTCGCAGCTTGTCGGCGATTTTTACGCTTCGTGTATGGACGAAGCGGCGATTGAAAAAGCGGGCGCGAAACCGCTCAATTCTTATTTCAAACAAATTGATACCATCAAATCCGTCGAAGATTTACAGCGTCAGATCGCGCTGATGCACAATTCGGGTTTGCCCGCGCTGTTCGGTTTCGGCGGCGGACCGGATTTGAAAAATTCGACGATGGTTATCGTCAACGCCGGACAAGGCGGTTTGAATTTGCCGAACCGAAATTATTACACCGATACAGATGCCAAGTCAGAGGAAACGCGCCGGAAGTTTGTCGGTTATATGACAAATATTTTCAAACTTCTCGGCGAAAATCCGGCAAAAGCAGCGGCGAGCGCGAAGACGGTAATGGATATTCAAATGCGTCTTGCCAAAGCGTCTCTGCCGCCGGTCGAACTTCGCAATCCAGATAATCGCTACAATAAAATGAGTTTGACAGCGGCTCAGGAAATTACGCCGAATTTTTCGTGGACGAATTATATGACGGCTCGCGGCATTCCGGCTGTCACGGAAATCAACGTCGGTCAGCCGATTTTTTTTAAGGAAGTAAACGCGATGCTGCGCGAAATTCCGTTGAAGGATTGGCAGACATATCTGCGCTGGATGACGGTTAATTCCGCCGCGCCGACGCTTTCAAAGGCTTTCGCCGATGAAAACTTTAACTTTTACCGCAGATATTTGAGCGGCGCAAAAGAACAGCAGCCGCGCTGGAAAACCTGTGTGCAGGCGGCGGATAACACGCTCGGCGAAGCTCTGGGACAGGAATATGTGAAACGAGTTTTCAAACCGGAAGCAAAAGCGCGGATGAACGAGTTGATTGATAATCTTTTGGCGGCGATGAAAGATCGCGTTAGCGGTCTCGAATGGATGAGCGCGGCGACAAAGGAACAGGCGCAGAAAAAACTTTCGACCTTCAAACGCAAAATCGGTTCCGCCGATGTTTTGCGCGGATATAAAGGTTTGACGCTTGATCGTGTTTCGTATTCGGGAAACGTCCTGCGGTCGGGTCAATTCCAGATTCAGCGCAATCTTCTGGACATCAACAAGCCGGTTGACCGCACACGTTGGAATTTCTCGCCGCCGACGGTCAATGCTTCCTATTCGGGCGTGAACAACGACATAACTTTTCCCGCCGGAATTCTCCAACCGCCGTTTTTCAACTCCGAAGCTGACGATGCAATCAATTACGGCGCAATCGGCGGAGTTATCGGTCACGAAATCAGTCACGGTTTCGACGATTCGGGAAGCCGTTTCGATGCCGACGGAAATCTGAAAATGTGGTGGACAACGGAAGACCGCGCTAAATTTGAAGAACGCACCGCCTGCGTCGTCAAACAATTTGGCGAGTATGAAGTTCAGCCCGGACTCTTTATTGACGGCAAACTGACGCTCGGCGAAAACATCGGTGATTTTGCCGGTTTGACCGTCGCTTACGACGCTTATATGAAGTCGCTCGAAGGCAAACCGCGTCCGGCAAACATTGACGGGTTTACGCCCGAACAAAGATTCTTTCTCGGTTGGGCGCAGGTTTGGGCGGGAAAATATACGCCCGAAGCCGAACGGCAGCAGGTAAAAAGCAATACGCACTCGCTTCCGCGCTGGCGCGTCAACGGACCGCTTTCAAATATGCCGCAATTTGCCAAAGCGTTTGGTTGCAAACAAGCTCAACCGATGGTCAGAGAAACATACTGTAAAATCTGGTAACACCGGGAGCGCGGACATCTTGTCCGCCATATCGCGCCAGCGATGAAAAAGTTTCGGCTTCATTCAACATTCGAGTAATCGAAATATTTTCATCGCCTTTCGGCGATATTGCGGACAGGATGTCCGCTCTCCGACAAAAGAAAAGGCTGAAAGTTGACAACTTTCAGCCTTTTCTTTTTTAATCAAAACCGACGATTAAAAATCGTCGTCTACTTCATCTATTACCAAATCTGCCGATTCGTCAAAGACTTCCTCGGTTTCGAGACTGATGTCGTCGAGCTTTTCTTCGGCTTCGTCATAACCTTTGTCGGTGTCTTCGGCTTTTACCCCCGGAATTGCAAAGACGGGCAAATCAATTCCGCCGCGAATGTCCGCGAGTTCATCGAATTCGTCCTCTTCCTTACGATTAACGGTCGCGTCATCTGCAATTTTGACGTTGCGATAATACTTCATTCCCGTTCCCGCCGGAATCA
>JALYQJ010000266.1 GCA_030855875.1 Acidobacteriota bacterium | reverse complement strand
GATCCGAGCGTTTTTTTCTTTTCGATACATCAATATCCGTGGTATCCGGGAACGGGTTCGTGGGGCGAAAAAGGCTTCGGGCGCGGCAAAAATTACACGCTCAATATTCCGGTCAAGGCGCGAACTTCGGCGACCGATCAAAAAAGAATGTTTGAAAACGCAATCGGCGACATCAACCGAAATTTTAAGCCGGATTTGATTATGATTTCCGCCGGTTTTGACGCGCATCTGACCGATCCGCTCGGACAATTGCGGCTTGAAGATTCGGATTTTGTTTCGCTGACGAAAACCGTCAAAAATTGGGCGGACGAAGTTTGCGGCGGTCGCATCGTTTCTTGTCTCGAAGGCGGCTATAATCTCGACACTCTCGGCGAATCGGTGAAAAACCACGTTCTCGAACTAAGCCGTTAATAATCGTTGCAAATTCCGTCGTGTTTTATGTTAAACTCTTCGACATTACCCGCTAGGAATTATTTCAAGACAAGGAGAAAAAGCGATGCCGGATGTAGAAATTCCGTGTGTTCAATGCAAGGAAACCTTTATTTTCACCGAAAAGGAACAGCAAGTTTTTTATCAGCGAAATATGCCGTCGCCGCAGCGATGCTCGAAATGCCGCTCGAAAAAGGCGGCGGCGGGCGCGACTACGCCGAGCAAATACGAAATCGTCTGCGACAATTGCGGCAAACACGATCACGTCCCGTTTCAGCCGAAAGTCGGTCGCACCATTTTATGCCGCGAATGTCATAACGCCAATAAATCGAAAGTGCGCTTCGCTTGAAGAGTTTATTGAGTTTGTTGAGTTTATTGAGTTTTTTGAGAGGAGAGATTTTCTTTTTCTCAACAAACTCAATAAACTCAACGAACTTAAAAAAATATATGTCTTTTGAAACTGTCAATTATCAGTTGAATGAAACGACGGCGACGCTGACGATGAATCGTCCTGACGCGCTCAACGCGCTTTCGCTGCAATTGACGACGGATTTGCGCTCGGCGATTGAAAAAGCGATTGCGGATGAGGCGCGAGCCGTGATTTTAACCGGCGCGGGACGGGCGTTTTGTTCGGGCGGCGATTTGCGCGAGATGCAGTTGATGTGGCAAAAAGAAGGAAGAATCGAAGCGTTTTTGGAAGAACCTTTGAAGGTTTTGCACGACGTAATTTTGCTGATTCGTGAAACGCCGATTCCTTTTTTGGCGGCTGTGCAGGGCGTTTGCGCCGGTGCGGGAACGAATTTCGCGCTCGCCTGCGATATTGTTTTCGCGGCGGAAAATGCGAGCTTTAATGAAGCGTTTGTGCGAATTGGTCTTTCGCCCGATTGCGGCGGTTCATTCTTTCTTCCGCGGGCGATTGGCGAAAAGCTCGCCGCCGAACTTTTTATGACGGGCGAAACCGTTTCGGCGGAACGCGCCGCTCAATGCGGAATGATAAATCGCGTGACGACGGCTGATAATTTGATGACCGAAGCGTTATTAATGGCGAAAAAACTCGCGCTCGCGCCGACCGCTTCAATCGGACGAATTAAAAAAATGCTAAACGCTTCGTTTTCAAATAATCTGGCGCAGCAACTCCGGTTAGAACACGAACTGCAAATTGAATCGGGCAAATCAAACGATTTCAAAGAAGGCGTTCAGGCATTTTTTGAAAAACGCGCACCGAATTTTACCGGAACTTGAAAATCGAAAAACTTTTTGGATGGCAAAGCCGTTAGGATTTAAGCCTGACGGCTTTTTAGTTTAATGAGAAACAGCCGCGAAAAGGCACAAAAATTACAAAATAAAACAGGAATAGAACACGGATTTTCACAGAAAAAGTACGGATTGGCACTAATAAATTTATAAAAATAAATCCGTGAAAATCCAACTTAATCCGTCCAAATCCGTGTTCTATTCTTTCTCTGATTTTTTCCGTCTGACTTTTTTCGTCTTTTGTACCTTTTGTGACTAATAGTTTTATGAATTTAACGTATTCGCAATTGTTAAGAGGAAATCGAAATTTTCGCAATCTTTTGTGCGGGCAAATCATTTCCGAGATGGGCAACTGGTTTAATTTTATCGCCGGACTCGGACTTGTGCGGCTCGTTTCCGACGCTT
>JALYQJ010000230.1 GCA_030855875.1 Acidobacteriota bacterium | reverse complement strand
GCGTATAATTGAACGCCCCTTCATCGCCTTTCGGCGATATTGCGGACAGGGATGTCCGCGCTCCCGGTTAATTAATAAGTTTGAATTGATTGATTGTAGCTTTCAAAATTTCGCCGCATTTCATCAATCGAATCACCGCCGAATTTTTCGCGCATCGAGTTTGCCATAAATATCGCCAACATCGCTTCGCCGATCACGCCCGCCGCCGGAACTGCCGTAATATCCGAACGCTCGAACGCCGCCAAATCTTCGGCTTTTGAATTTATGTCAACCGAATGTAGTGCTTTTCTCAAGGTGGCAATCGGCTTTAAGTAACCGCGAACGCGCAGTTCTTCGCCGTTTGTAATTCCGCCTTCGAGTCCGCCCGCACGGTTCGTGTTGCGGCGAAACACATTATTTTCGTAATAAATTTCGTCGTGAACTTCCGAACCGAATCTTCCGGCATTCATTACGCCTTCGCCGATTTCGACGGCTTTGACGGCTTGGATTGACATAAATGCCTGTGCCAGTCGCCCGTCGAGTTTTTCGCTCCACGAAGTATGCGAACCGAGACCGGCGACGACGTTTTTGGCGACGACTTCAAAGATTCCGCCGAGCGTGTCGCCGTTTCGTTTCGCTTCGTCAACCAGATTTACCATTTTCGCTTCAATTTCTTTATCGGCGCAGTTTAATTGTGAATTTTCTTCGATTTGAGAGATTTTATCCCAACTCAATTGCAGAGGAATTTCGGGAATTCGACCCAGTTTTATAACGTGACTTTTGATTTCCATTCCGAAGTTTTCGAGCAGCTGTCTTGCCAGTGCGCCGCAAGCGACACGCGCCGCCGTTTCTCTCGCCGACGCGCGTTCTAAAACGTCGCGCAAATCTCTGGTTTGAAATTTTTGTCCGCCGGCGAGATCGGCGTGTCCGGGGCGCGGGCGCGTCACGAGGCGCGGATTTTTCGGCTGCACGTCGAGTTTTTCGCTCGCCATCACTTCCTGCCAATGGACGAAATCACGATTTTCAATCATCAGCGCAATCGGCGATCCGAGCGTTTTTCCGTGCCGGATTCCCGAAAGAAATTCCGCTTTATCGCTTTCGATTTTCATACGCCCGCCGCGTCCGTAACCCTGCTGCCGCCGCCAGAGTTCGTGATTGATTTTTTCGACATCAATTTCAAGACCGGCGGGTAAACCTTCGACGATGGCGACGAGAGCTTTGCCGTGCGATTCTCCGGCGGTTGTAAACTTAAACTGCATTTTTTATTTCTACCTCTCTATTTTCCGATTCTTTGTATTGAACTTCCTTGTTTTTCTTTTTGAAAACAATCAAGCCGATGCTCGCCAAAATTAAAACGCCGCCGAAAAATGTTTGCGGCGGAAGCGTTTCGCCTAAAAAAATCGCGCCGATGATGACGGCGATCAGCGGCGTGACGAGCGAAATCATCATCGCTTTGGTAGATTCGATTTTACTCAAAAGCCAGTAATAAAGCCAAAACGCCGCGATTGTTCCCAAAATGGTTAAATACAAAACGCAGATTACGGCTCGCCAAGTCCAACGGAGAGTGAGCGGATTGCCTTCTTGAATGAGCGCGTAAACGATGATAATCGGAAGTCCGCAAATCATCTGTGTGAAAACCAGACTCGCCGGATGAAGCCGACTGCCTTTCGCTTTGATTAAAATAGAAGCCTGCGCCGCCGCGTAAGCACCGACGACGATTGCAATGCAGCCCGCAAAAGCCTCAAAAGTATTGATCTGCAACTGCTCGATAAAAATCACGGCAACGCCGATAATGCCGAGAACGACGGCGAAAACTTTGAGCCGCGTGATGCGTTCGGCGGGCAGAAAAATCCACGCCAGAACCAGACCGAATACCATTATCATCGCCTGCAAAACCGCCGCAAGTCCCGAAGAAATATATTGTTCGCTCCAGAAAACAAGACTGTAATTGATGGAAAACTGCAAGATTCCGGTCAGCGCAATTAATTTCCAGTCACTTGCGGTTTTCGGCAGCGGAAGTTTTTGAATTTTGATAATAAAAGCGAGAATTATGACGGCGAGAATGAATCTGACGGCGGCAAAAGTTATCGGCGGCAAATCTTCGAGTCCGATTTTTATAAAAATCCAGGTCGTTCCCCAAATCAAACAAAGAATAAGCCAAATGAGAATTTTCATTTGGCTTAATTGTTTCCTGTTAAAAGCTAAATGTAAATCGCGGCTGACAAAAAGTTTTGTGCGAAAAACTTAAAAAGACTTTCTCAAAGATTTTTTAACGCAAAGGCGCGAAGGCGCAAAGAGGCAAAGATTTTAAGGATAAACTGAACGGAAATCATCATTTTCTGAATCTTGCTGAAAATGATGACTATATTTTTCTTTGCGTCTTTGCCTCTTCGCGCCTTTGCATTAAATAATTCCTTATAAAATCAAGTTCGCTCATAAAAACTAAGCTGAGTTTCGCCTTGCTTTAGAATTCGCCAGCGGCGGATTTCGCCGTAAGCGTCGAGCAGAACATTTTTGGCGTGATGTTCGACGATTAAAATGCCTTCGTCTTTTAATAAAGCCGATTCGGTATCGCCGAAATCGCGTAAAACCATCGAATAATCAGTCGAATACGGCGGATCGAAAAAAGCAATGTTCCAGCCCGTCGGATGTTTGCGATTAGTAAAATTTTCCGCCGCAAGACAAACGATTTCGGTTTCTTCTTCGGGAATTTCGAGCAGATCGAGATTTTCTTCAATCAAAGCGCAGGAGCGGCGCGATTTATCAACGAACGTAACGAACAGTGCGCCGCGCGAAAGCGATTCGATACCGATTGCTCCGGTTCCGGCGCACAAATCGAGAAAACGGGTTTCGCCGTTAATTTTCGGCGTGATGATATTAAAAAGAGTTTCGCGCAGACGGTCGGAAGTCGGACGAGTTTTGCTATCAAGCGGGCTTTTTAAAACCCGTCCGCGATAAATGCCCGCAATAATACGCATTTTTAAATGGTGAATGGTGAATGGTGAATGGTGAATGAAAATTTCTTTTAATTCACCATTCACCATTCACCATTCACCATTATCTTTTATTTTTTCTCGTAAAAGCTGAGAGCCGAATCGTCCTGCGTGACGACGCGCCAGCGTTTCAGAACGCCGAGGTTTTCCGGGAATACCTTTTCCGCAGCGTGTTCGATTGCCAGAACGCCGCCGGTTTTAAAAACCGTTCCGCGTTTCAGGTAATTCAACATTTCCTCGTAATCCGCGTCATATGACGGGTTCAGATAAACCACGTCCCATTGACGGCGGCGTTTTGCCATTTTGATTAAAAAAGGCACGACTTCCATTTCAAAAACTTCACCGTGTCCGTCTTTGATGCCGCAGGTTTGCAGATTTTTCTTGATGAAACTCGACATTTTCGCCGAGCGTTCAACAAATGTGCTGACGATTGCGCCGCGTGAAATCGCTTCGATTCCGATTGTGCCGGAACCGGCGCACAAGTCTAAAAATCGTCCGGCTCTGACTCTCCTGAAAAGAATTTTGAACATAATGTCCCGAACTTTTCGCGGAGTTGTGCGGGCTTTTACGGAAGTCGAATTTTGCAGATACTTGCCTCTGTATTTGCCGTCGGTAATCTGCAAATCTGAAACGATTTTTATATTATTCTCCATCAGCCAGGGCTTCGTCGGTTTCCCTTTTATCGGCGGACGGGTTTTGGGGTTAAATTTGTTCTCGCCACGAGGAACATATTTGCCGGGTCCGTTTTGAGAATTGCTGCGGTTATCTCTCGAATCCCGGTTGTCACGAAAATTTTGTCCTTCCCGGTTGTCACGCGGTTGAAAACGATTATCACGCGGCTGGAAACGATTGTCTCGCGGTTGAAAGCGGTTGTTATCACGGTTTTGATACTGTGCGCCGCCGCCTTCGCGTGGTTGAAAACGCTCGTTTCCTTCACGATTCGGTGTTCGATTATCGCTGCCGCTTTCGCGGTTTTGAGTTCTCGGATAACCGGAGGAAGGATTTTCTCCGTTCTTTTCGTAATATTTTCTCGGGCTAAAAGGGTTTATTGCTGTCGTCGGTCGTCGGTTGTCCATTGTTTTTAGTCCTTATTTATGTGAATGGTTTATAAGAATCAATTAAAAATTCTTATTTAGAATCGGGTCTGCAAACACGAGCCAAAAATGAATTTTGTTGTGGGGGATTATTCTGATTCAGCTTGGATTTGCCGTTTACTTTTAAAAGTTTGCAAAGTATGTGACCTTTTAGCTAACAAATATAACCAATTTCACACGAATAATTCAATAATAAAATGTATTTTTTTGTAAACAGGTGCTTTTTATTAACCGATTCCGGCAAGACGAAACCGCGCGTCAGCCTTCGCAATCTCGATAAGTGCTGATGTTTCCTGCGTCAAACGCCGCGAAGTCAGATAATGTTCGGCTTCCTGTCGGGCGGTTTCCAAAATCTCCAAATCACGAATTATGTTGCCGATTTTAAAAGTCTGCACGCCGGATTGCCTCGTTCCCAAAATTTCGCCCTGTCCGCGAATCTCCAAATCCTTTTCCGCAATGCGAAAACCGTCGGTCGTTTCTTCCATAATTCCGAGTCGTTCTCTGGCGACGGCGGTTTTTTTGTCGCCGGTCAAAAGAACGCAAAAAGATTGTTCCGCGCCGCGTCCGACGCGACCGCGCAATTGGTGAAGCTGCGAAAGTCCGAATCTTTCGGCGTGTTCGATAATCATCAAGGACGCGTTCGGCACGTCAACGCCGACTTCGATCACCGTCGTCGAAACCAGAATATGAGTTTCGCCGCGCACGAATTTGCCCATTATTTCTTCTTTTTCCGCCGCCTTCATTTTGCCGTGAAGCAGACCGATTTTATGCTGCGGAAAAATTTTAACGCACAATTCTTCATACATTATCGTCGCCGCCTTCAAATCCATCTTTTCCGATTCTTCGATCAGCGGATAAACGATGTAAATCTGCCGTCCGAGATTTATTTCGCGTTCGATGCCTTTGTAAACTCCGTTGCGCTGATCTTCGCCGACGACGACTGTTTTTACCGGCGTTCTGCCCGGCGGAAGCTCGTCAATAATCGAAACATCCAGATCGCCGTAAACCGTCATCGCCAGACTGCGCGGAATCGGTGTCGCGGTCATCACGAGAATATCCGGGTTGTAGCCGCGCGCACGAAGCTCGCCGCGCTGCATCACGCCGAAACGGTGCTGTTCGTCAACGACCGCCAGACCGAGTTTTTCAAATTCAACCGCGTCCTGAATAATCGCGTGAGTTCCGATAATCGCTTGAATTTCGCCGCTCGCCACCGCGCTTTGAACTTTGCGTTTTTCGGCGGCGCGAAGGCTTCCGGTCAGAAGCTCAACGCGATACTGCGTGTCGCCGAAAAGTTTTTTGGCGTTGCGGGCGTGCTGTTCGGCTAAAATCTCGGTCGGAGCCATTAGCGCGGTTTGATAACCGTTTTCCATCGCGGCGAACATCGCCAGAAACGCGACAATCGTTTTTCCGCTGCCGACATCGCCCTGAACCAAGCGATTCATTGGCGCGTCCGACCGCATATCGTCGAAAATTCTTTGGATAACTCTCTCCTGCGCTCCGGTCAGCGTAAACGGCAGAAGCGATTTGATGCGCTCGAAAGTCGTGTCGGAAATTTCGATGATCGTTCCTTTCGGCTCTTTCGTCCGGTCGCCGCGTTTGAGCTGCAAGGCAAACGAAACCCAGAAAAATTCTTCAAAAATCAAGCGTCTGTGCGCCTGGCTGCGGGCTGATTCGTATTCGGAAATGCTCGAATTTTCCGGCGGAAAATGAATTTCCTTAATCGCCTGAAAACGGCTGATTAATTTTTGCCGCGCGATTAAATCCGGCGGCAATTTATCCGCGACGGAAGATTTATCGAGATTTTCCAGCACATTAAAGACAATCTCGCGCAGACGTTTTGTTTGAAATTGTCCTAATTTTCGATAAACCGGAACGCGCCGACCAACGTGAATCATTGCGAATTGCGGGTTGTCATCGTCTTCCAATGAGTCTTCATCGTCAGGATTTTCGGTTTTTGGTTTTTGGTTTTCGGTTTTTGAGAAGTTTGTCGTTTTCGTTTCGCGTATCGGGGTGTCGTCGGTTAATAAATTTTTCAGCAGACCGAAACTTTCCGTATCTTCGGTATTCGGCAATATTTCGAGTTCGTCGGGTTTGTTGATGCGTAAAGCGAAGGTGTTTTTCCGCGCCTCCCATTCCCATTTGCCGTAAGCGACAAACCGTGTGCCGCGCTCAAATTGTTCTTTCCAATAATTTACGATGCGAAACGCGCCTTTGCCGGAAACGAACCACCAGACGACGACCGG
>JALYQJ010000220.1 GCA_030855875.1 Acidobacteriota bacterium | reverse complement strand
ATCGTGTTATTCAGCATCACGACCGTCGGCTCGATGTTTATATATTACTTCTGGCTCTTCCCGTCAGAGTCATCGCGATTCTTTTTCGACGGCGCGGGTGCCAGTCAGATGCTGGCTTATCTTGGAGTCACAATGCTGGCGTGCGTCGGATACGGCGCGGTCTTTCTGATCGTCGGGCTGTTTTTCCGCAACCCGATCATTCCGGGTCTGATGCTCTACGGCTGGGAATGGATCAACTTCCTGCTGCCGCCGCTACTCAAGAAGGTAAGCGTGATTCATTACCTGCAATCGCTCGTGCCGGTTCCAATGTCCGAAGGTCCGTTCGCGGTGCTGGTCGAACCAACGCCCGCGTGGATTTCCGTGCCGAGTCTGATTCTGTTTACGGGTGCCGTGCTTTTTCTGGCGAGCCTGCACATCCGCCGCATGGAGATTAGCTATGCAGGCGACTAACCGGAAAGATATGCGCACAGATGAATTCCTACCGCTAACGATGAGATTGATTCGGCACGTTCGGAATGTGCCGCGCACCACATTCACATTTTCTTCATTTTTAGGATTAGCCTTGCTGCTCGTCTGCTCGTTCGGCTGTGCGCCATCTTCTTCGCAAGGAGACGGCAAACAGAGTCCGTCTGCTCCCGCGTCAAACGACATACCCGAAATTACTGATGAAAAGATTCGGGAGGAGATTAACGACGCTTATATCAGACAAGTGCCGGAAGAGAACGGAGCGGGCGAGCCGATTAATTGGGGCTTCGACGAAGAAGAACCGAAGGAGTTCACCGTCGTCGAGAAACAGATGGAAAGCGAGCGCGCGACAATAATCATTGACATCAAAACCAAGTCAGCTCCGAACGCTCGCTCGCCGCGACATCTGGCGGGGCAGATTCGCACGAAATGGGAGCTGCAAACGGGCTGGGTATTACGAAAGTGGGAGATTGTGGAAACTGAGAATATCTCGATGAAGTATAAAAATCTTCCCAAGCCGCCCGCGCAAAATTCCAACCGTTGATTATTTCTAAAAACCTCGAGAGAGTTTATATTGCGATTGACATAGAAAACAGCAAGACATCAGCCACGCGCATAATATGTAAAAGTCAGAATGTATTCTGATAAAATCTTGTGTCTGACAAACTTTCAATAAAGACAGTTTATAAGGCGAAATATTTCCCTTATTGACGGATTTAATTTGGCTTAACCGGTATGCCGCTTTTGTCAGTTAAGTTTTGACTAAAAACTTGAACGAGGCTGTAAGAAATTTTGTGTAAATTACCTTTACCGACAAAATTCAATTTCAGCTAAACGCCTGATAAATCAAAGGTTGGGCGAATAAGCCAAAAATCAAAAAATCGCATTTACACCGAAAATCTGACACGCCCTTATAGAGTGACAAATCATCCGCGCTCTATTTTTCTCTTCCGCATCAATCCTTAAAGTTATTATTTAAAATCTGGAATTCCAATTGTTTTGCGCATTTGATATGACCAAGACTTATGCACAAAGCTGTTGTATATCACACAATTAGCACGCCCGAAGTGCGTCTGGAGGCGGACATTGATATTTCGCCGCAACGCTTCGAGGAACATTTGCGGTGGCTGGCAAAACGGCGGGAGCGCGTCGTTACGCTCCGCGAAACACTTTCCGCGCCGAAATCCAAAAATCTGATTGCCCTCACTTTCGATGACGGATACCGGGATAATTTAACGGTTGCGCTGCCGCTTCTGGAAAAATACGATTTGCCGATGACGCTTTTTATGGCGGCAAATTTTATCGGCAAAGATGGCTATCTGACGGCAAATGATTTGCAATATCTGGCGGCTCATCCGCTTGTTACAATCGGCTCGCACACCTTTTCGCATCCGCAATTAACCGAAATTTCAAAAGCGGAAGCCGGATTTGAACTGCTCGAATCCAAAAAAATCTTAGAAGAAATCACCGGAAAAACGATTGATTTGCTGGCATATCCGTATGGCGATTGTAACGCGGCGATTGAACGTCTGAGCGAAGAATGCGGCTACACGGCGGCGTGGTCGGTCTGGAACGGGAACGATACGCCGTTTTCGCGTTGGCGTGTGCCGCTCGGCAGAAACGACAATTTACCGCGTTTTATTGCCAAAGTTTCGCCGTTTTATTTTCCTGTCAAGCGGATTTTGAAACCGCCTGTAATGGAAGCGCGGACGGCAAACGGATAGGACGAGTTTCTCTTTGCGGGTTGAAGCAATTGTAGTTTGAAAAAATTTGAGATGAAAATACTTTTTTATAGTCACACAGGCACGGTCAGCGGCGCGGAAAACATTCTGTTGCTCGCGGTGAAACGACTGAATCGCGGTCGTTTCACCGCGACGGCGATTTGTCCGGCGGAGGGAAATCTGGCGGAAAAAATCAGGGAACTCGGCGTTTCGTGCAAGACGATTGCGCCGCTCGAAATGCGTTTTACGTGGCGCGTTGATTCGCTTTTTAAATATTTGCTGTCGTTTTGGCGCACTTTCAAACAATTGCGAAGAGAGATAAAAAAAGCTGAACCCGATTTGATTCACGCCAACAGCATTCGCGCCGGATTGGTCGCAACGGCGGCGAGCGTGGGAATGAAAACGCCGGTTTTCTGGCATTTGCAGGACGAATTGCCGCGTCATCCGCTGAGTTCGGCGATTCGGCTTTTCGCCGCCGCGTCGTCATCGCGTGTCCGTTTAATTGCCGCATCGCAGGCGACCGCCGACAGTTTTCGCGGGCGCGTTTTGCGATTTTTTAAAAATCGTCTGCCGCTGCGCGTGATTCACAACGTCATCGAATTGGAAAATTTTGAAATTGATTCACGCAACCGCCAAAAAATCCGCGAGGAATTGCGGCTCGGCGAAAACGAATTCGTTATTGGAATCGTCGGGCAAATCACCACGCGCAAAGGTCAACTCGAACTCATTCGCACTTTCGCCGAAGCCAAAAAACAAATGTCTTCGTCAACGCTGCTCGTCGTCGGTGCGCCGATGTTTAATCGGGACGATCTGTATTTTGAAGAGTTAAAAGAAACGGCGCGTGAACCCGGTCTTGGAAATCGCGTCAGGTTTCCCGGCAAACGGGGCGATGTCGCCGCCGTGATGCAGTCGCTGGACGCGCTGGTCGTCAACTCGAAAAGCGAAGCCTTTGTGATCGTCGCGCTCGAAGCGATGGCTTGCGGAACGCCGGTTATCGCTACCGAAGTCGGCGGCATCCGCGAAATGATCGAACACAAAGTCAACGGCTGGCTCGTTCCGTTTGGCGACGAACGACTATTGAGCGAGGCGTTAATCACGCTCAATCAAGAGCCGGAAATGCGTTCAAGATTTTCCGTCGCCGGGAAAAAAACAGTCGCGGAACAATTTCACGCCGAAAAATTCATTACCGATCTGGAAGATTTTTTTGAACAATCAGCCGTTCAATCCGAAGAACAAGGCGCATTTTTACTGGCTAAACAGTAATTTCGGGAGGGAAACAAAATGTCAGGAATCGCATTAGCGCATGATTATTTTATACAGATGGGCGGAGCCGAGCGCGTCGCCGAAGAACTGCATTCGATTTTCCCGACCGCTTCGATGTTCACGACCGTTGACCGTCGGCAGCAATTTCCGTCCGGCTTGAGCAAGGAAAAAGTTCGCACGTCGTGGATGCAAAGGCTTCCGGTCAATACTAAAAACCATCGGAACTATTTTATGCTTTACCCGCTCGCGGTCGAAAGTTTCGATATGTCGGATTTCGATTTGATTATCAGCAGCAGTTCCGGCTACGCGAAAGGCTTGAGAAAGAAAAAGGGCGCGGTTCACGTCAATTATTGTCATACGCCGATGCGCTGGGTCTGGCGTTACGAAGATTACGCCGCCCGCGAGCAGTTCGGCGGTTTGAAGCGAAAAGTTTTGCCGTTTTTGCTCGAAAAATTGAAACGCTGGGATTTACGCGCCGCCGCGCAGCCGGATTTTTATATCGCTAATTCACAAATCGTCGCCGACCGCATCAAGCAATGTTACGGACGCGAAGCGACGGTGATTCCGCCGCCGATTGATGTCGAAAGATTTTCGATTGACGAGCCGGACGAAGATTTTTACCTTTTGCTTTCGCGTCTGAATCCGTATAAACGGCTTGACGTAGCGATTGAAGCCTGCAAAAAACTCGACCGTCCGCTCGTCGTTATCGGCGACGGCGCGGCGCGTCAGCAGCTCGAAAAAATTGCCGGACGACAAACCAGATTTTTGGGACGACAGCCCGACGATGTGGTTGCCAGATACGCGAGCCGCTGCCGCGCTCTGATTTTTCCGGGCGAAGAAGATTTCGGAATGACACCGCTTGAAATCAACGCCGCCGGACGACCGATTATCGCCTTTCGCGCGGGCGGAGCGACCGAAACGGTCGTCGAAGGCGAAACCGGCGTGTTTTTCGGCGAGCAAACGGCGGATTCCTTAATCGGCGCGATTGAAGAATTTGAAAGCCTTTCGTTCGACCGCCTGACGCTGCGACGACACGCCGAAAAATTCGACCGGCAAGTTTTCGCCTCACGCATCCGCGAATTTGTCGGAAATATCGTTCCCATTGCTCAAACGACGGAAATTTCAGGAACAAACGCTGATTCGACATTTAATAGAAAAACGCATCGCGTCAAACAGGAGAAAATTAGTGTTTGAGTTTCATTCATCTTTGGATTTTCGGGCAAACGGTGATTTGCCCGAAACGAAAATTTCCGCGCCGTCCGACAAAAGCAATCTGAAAAAGGGCGAGCGCATTCGCGTCGTCCGCATCGCTCACGCGAGCTTGACTCCGGCTTTGCGCGGACGTGAACGCGCTCTGGCGAGATGTTTTCCGCAAATCGAGATGGAAGTCGTAACACCGCCGCGCTGGAATGAAACGAATGTCGAGGTCGAAACCGTTCCTGACGATTTATTTCCGGTCAGAACCGCACGGACGTTTTTGTCCAAACACATTCAGCTTTTCGCTTACGACCCGATGCCGATAATCGAAGCGTTTCGCCGCCACCGACCGCACATTATTGATATGGATCACGAGCCGTATAGTGTGCCGTGCGCCGAAATTATAACTCTGCGAAATTGGTTTGCGCCAAACACGCCGATTGTGATGCAGACGGCGCAAAACATCTTGAAAAAATATCCGCCGCCGTTTTCATTTTTGGAAAAGCGGGCGTTTCATCAAATTTCCGCGGCTTATATGTGCAGCGAAACGGTGCGCGAAGTTCTGGAAACGAAAGGTTTTCGCAAGCCGATGCGAATCGCTCCTTTCGGCGTTGATTTGGAAGCATTTCGTCCAATCGAACGCGCCGTCGGTAATCCGTTCACCATCGGCTACGTCGGACGCTTGCTGCCCGCAAAAGGATTGCTCCTTTTGGTTGACGCGCTGGCGGAAATTAAAAATGAAAACTGGCAATTGCTGATTGTCGGCGACGGACCCGAAAAACCTGAAATGGAGCGCAGACTTGCCGAATACGGTTTGCTCGGCAGATGTGAATTTACCGGCGCGGTTCAATATGAAGAAACACCCGAATATTTTCAAAAGTTAGATGTTCTGGTTGTCCCGACCAAGACGACGAACAAAATTCGTGAGCAATTCGGGCGCGTAATTGTCGAGGCAATGGCTTGCCAAATTCCCGTCATCGGTTCGACTTGCGGAGCGATTCCCGAAGTTATCGCCGATGCCGGACTTGTCTTCGCGGAAAATGACTCGAAGGCTCTGGCAGAACAGCTTCGCCGCATTATACAGGACGAAAATTTGCGAAGACGGTTGGCTCAAGCCGGAAGAAAGCGGGTCGAAAAGCATTATACGTGGGAACGGGTGGCGGAGAAAATCTTCGCCGCTTATACGGATGTTCTCCCGCGAGAGAATTCTGCTGTTAATTAAAATTTTAATTTACGTCAAAAAATTTGACAGGAATTTTTGGCGGATTGCCACTATAGAAACACATTACTTGGAAAAGGAGCGACGCAAATGGAGCGAATTTCAGAAAACACCAATTTACAAAAACCCAGTTTTAGAGACCGTGGGATTCCAAAACGCAAAACTATTGACTTGCAAGGCGAAAATCTGGTCAAAACAGATTTTTTAAATCGGGAAAAAAGTTTTCCGCTGGTTATCCAACCGACTATTGACGGGCTGAATTTAATCGTCTGGGTTGAGAAAAATAAAGAGTTTCTCGAATCGAATCTGCTCAAGCACGGAGCGATTCTGTTTCGCAATTTCGGTAATCAGGCGGTCGAAGATTTCGAGCGATTTATTCAAACCGCGTCCGGTCAACTGCTCGATTATACATATCGCTCAACGCCTCGTCAGCGAGTCGGCGGCAATGTTTTTACGTCAACCGAATATCCGCCGGAAATGTCCATCTTTTTACACAACGAGAATTCCTATTCCCGAAATTGGGCGATGAAACTCTTTTTTCTCTGTGTCCGTTCCGCCGAATCGGGCGGAGAAACCCCGATTGCCGACAGTCGCACGATTTACGAGCAGATTGATGTAGAAATTAGAGAGCGTTTTAGCAGGAAAAAAGTGATGTATGTCCGCAATTACGGCAGCGACGTTGATCTTTCCTGGCAAAATGTTTTTCAGACGGAAAGCAAAGCGGAAGTCGAAGAATATTGCCGCAAGGCTGATATGTCTTTTGAATGGCTGGGAAACGAGAGACTTCGCACCCGTCAAATATGCCAGTCGGTTGCCGCGCATCCGAAAACCGGCAAAATGGTCTGGTTTAATCAGGCAAATCTGTTTCACGTTTCCAGTTTGCCGCTCGAAATTCAAAATTCTCTGCTGGCGAGTTATGCGGAAGAATTCCTGCCGCGAAACGTCTATTTCGGCGACGGAGAACGCATCGAGGCTTCCGTCATCAAACATATCAATCAAGTTTATAGCCGCGAGATGGTCAGTTTCCCGTGGCAAAAGGGCGACATTTTGATGCTCGACAATATGTTAATGGCGCACGGGCGAAATCCGTTTACCGGGCAAAGAAAAATCGTCGTCGGAATGGCAGAACCGTTTAGTAATGAAATTTTCAGTTTAGATTAATTTTCAGTTTAGATTAATGTTATGAATGACAAAACAGCGAATATTATCGAGAGTTACCGTCTCTCGCCCGGACAAAAACATCTTTGGCAGCAGCAGCGGCAAAGCGAAAACGGCACACCGTATCGCGTCCAATCGGCTGTCTCGATTGAGGGCGAAATCAGCGTCGAACGGTTGAAAGATGCGTTCAAAAACGTCATCCGGCGACACGAAATTCTCCGCACGGTTTTTCAAACTCCGGGCGGAATGACAATTCCGGTGCAGTCGGTTTGTGAAGCGTTCGAGCCTTTGATTACCGAACACGATTTAGAAAGTTTGAATCACGATGAGCAGCAAAAAGCGATTGAAGCTATTTTTCAGGAGTCGAAAAAACACCCGTTCGATTTTGAAAACGGTCAATTATTGTCTGTCGCGCTCGTTCGCCTTTCAAATCTCAATCACGTTTTGATTCTCGCTCTGCCCGCGATTTGCGGCGATACTAAATCACTGGTCAACCTGACAAAAGAAATTGCCGATTCTTACCGTTTCAATTCCGCCGAAAGCGATGAAACGGACGAGCCTTTTCAATACGCCGATTTTGCCGAGTGGCACAATGAGTTGTTCGCCGGGGAAATCGAAAATGAAGGACAAAATTTCTGGCGCGAACAAAAAATAAATACCGATTTCAAACTTTATTGTGAAAATAGTGAACTGAAAAAAGCTGATTTCGAGACGCAAGTTTTGACCTCTGATATTAAACCGGAAACAGCGGCTCGCATCAAAACTCTGTCCGCCGACAATGGAGTTTCAGCATCCGATTTTTTGCTGACCTGCTGGCAAGTTTTGCTTTATCGTTTGAGCGGACAAACCGATGTGACCGTCGGAATGTCCAGCGACGGCAGAAAATTTCAGGAAATGGACGAAGCAATCGGGCTTTTCGCCGAATATGTCGCTTTGCCCGGCGAACTGAAAGATGAAATTCGGTTCGACGAATTATTAAAACAAGTTGGCGAAGGCGCGGACAACGCTGAAAATTGGCAGGAGTTTTTTGATTGGAAACGACTCGAAAGTTCCTCTGAAAATGAAAAGCAAACGCCTTTTCTTTCATTTTGTTTTGATTTCTCGAAACTGCCCTCCGAGTTTCGCACCGATGAAATCGTCTTTAAAGTCAGCCGCCAATATTCGTGCCTCGACCGTTTCAAACTGAAACTTTCGTGCTTTGAAACGGAAGAATCTTTAACAACGCAATTTTATTTCGATGCGGCGCACTATCAAAACCAATCCATCGAACGGCTGGCGGAAAGTTTTCATCAACTGCTCGAAAGCGCGATTGCCAGTCCGAACGCGGAAATCGCAACTTTAGAAATTTTCAGCGATACCGAACGGCGGCGACTTCTCGAAGAATTTAACCAAACCCGATTTGACTACCGAAGTAATGTAACGGCGCACCAATTATTTGAAGAAATTGCCGCAAAAACGCCGGACAAAACGGCGGTTGTTTGTGAAGACCGGCAGCTTACTTACGGCGAACTTAACGCGCAGGCAAATCAGCTTGCCCGTCGCTTGCGGACGCTCGGTGCCGGACCCGAAATTTTATGCGCGATTTGCGTCGAACGCTCGGTTGAGATGGTCGTCGGTATTCTCGCGGTGCTTAAAACCGGCGGCTGTTATGTGCCGCTTGACCCTGATTATCCGAAAGAACGGCTTGCTTTTATATTGGAAGACGCTCGACCCAAACTGCTTCTGACCGATAAAAAACTTCTTGACATTCTTCCGCCAAACGAAGCCAAAGTCGTGCTTTTGGAAACGAAAACTTCTGCGGTTTCCGAACGAGAAACGGAGAATATGAACGGCGTTACGGCTTCGGAGAATCTCGCTTATCTGATTTACACATCAGGCTCGACGGGCAAGCCCAAAGGCGTGATGATTACGCACGGGAATTTGGGACATTACGCGCAGTCGCTTCCGGCATCGCTCGGCTTGGAAAAATCCGACCGCTATCTCCATACGGCTTCGATTTCATTTTCGTCGTCCGTCAGACAACTGATGCTTCCGCTGTCAATCGGCGCGACGGTCGTCGTTGCCGCCTCCGAACGAATCAAAAATCCGCTCGCTCTGTTTGAATTGGTTCGGGAGCAAGCCGTAACAATTTTAGACCTCGTTCCGTCATACTGGCGCAACTGTCTGTATGCGCTCGACAACGCCGCAGATGAAAAAAAACGCTCTTTAGCAAACAGTGATGTTCGACTGATTTTATCTGCGAGCGAACCTTTGCCCGGCGACGTTCCGCGCGAGTTGGCAGCGAAATTTAAGCCGGGTGTCGAGCAAATCAATATGCTCGGACAGACGGAAACAACCGGAATTATCTCGGTTTATCCGATAAATCCTGCCGCGACGAAGACGGGAATTGTCCCTGTCGGTCGTCCAATCGGCAATACTCAAATTTATATGCTCGATTCACGCTTGCGCCCCGCAGCTTTCGGCGCGCCCGGCGAAATTTACATCGGCGGCGCAAATATCGGGCGCGGCTACTTAAATTATCCCGAACTGTCCGCTGAAAAGTTTATCCCGAATCCGTTCGTTAATGACGATCAAGCGCGTCTTTACAAAACGGGCGATCTCGGACGATACGATTCGGACGGGCAAATCGAATTTCTCGGACGAATTGACAACCAAGTCAAAATTCGCG
>JALYQJ010000254.1 GCA_030855875.1 Acidobacteriota bacterium | reverse complement strand
TTGAAGTCAAGAATGTCACGGCTTACGACTCTGATAACGAAAGCAGAAAAACGGTTGATAATGTTTCATTCAACGTCAGAAAAGGCGAAGTTCTTGGAATCGCCGGATTAATGGGCGCGGGCAGAAGTGAGCTTTTGATGGCGATTTTCGGCGCGTGGCAGGGGAAAATGGCGGGCGAAGTTTTCGTCGAAGGCGTGAAAGCATCAATCAATTCTCCATCCGAAGCGATAAAAAACGGAATCGGATTCGTCACCGAAGACCGCAAACGCTTCGGTCTGATTCTCGAACAAACAATCTCTGACAATATGACGCTCGCGGGTTTGAAGCAGGTTTCAGGTGTTTTTTTGACCAATCGTTCGCGCGAAACAGTAGCGGCAAAAGGCGCGATGAGTTCTCTGAAGGTTAAAGCGAACTCGGTCGTCACCGTTGCCGGAACTCTTTCCGGCGGTAATCAGCAAAAAGTCGTGCTTGGAAAATGGCTTTTGACGAAACCGAAAGTTCTTTTTCTCGACGAACCGACGCGCGGCATTGATGTCGGCGCGAAACAGGAAATCTACGCCGAAATTAACAAATTAGCTAAAGAAGGTCTGGCAATCGTAATGGTTTCTTCGGAACTGCCGGAAATTTTGGGCTTGTCCGACCGCGTAATAGTTTTGCACGAAGGGAAAATAACCGGCGAATTTTCAAAAAACGAAGCGACACCGGAAAAAGTAATGGCGGCGGCGACTGGAAACAGACAAAATTATGAGCGAAATTAACGAAACAAAAAAGAGCGGATTTAACCTGCAAACATCGCAGCTTCGCGCTTATACGATGATCGGCGCGTTGATTTTGATTTGGTTATTTTTTCATTTTGCGACATCACCATCAAGTTTACCAGTAATAGATATTGGAGGAAATTTGTCAGGATTTTTCTTGGGGATTATAAATTTCTTTAAGAATTTGATTTTTGGAACACAAGATGTCAATTGGATTACAAATGGCATTTTTTTGTCGCCACGCAACTTGTCGAATCTGATGCTGCAAACTTCCGTAACGGGGATTTTGGCGGTCGGAATGCTGATGGTGATTGTTTCGGGAAATATTGATTTGTCGGTCGGTTCGGTGTTGGGTCTGGCGGGCGGCGTAAGCGCGGTCGTGCTGACGAGTTGGGGTTATGGTTTGCTTCCTTCGATTTTAGCGGCGATTGCCGTCAGTGTTGCCATCGGAATTTTTCACGGTTTTCTCACCGCGTATCTTAATATTCCCGCTTTTATTGTCACTCTAGGCGGACTTTTGGCGTGGCGCGGCGCAATCAAAGGAATTTCGCAGAGCGAGACAATTCCCGTTGCCGACGAAACATTTAAGGCAATCGGACAAAGCTACGTCGCACCGCAAATCGGCTGGATTCTGGCGGCAGTCGGAATTCTGGCGGTTTTATTTCTCGCCTTTAAAAACGCACAGGCGCAGAAGGAATACGGTTTGGGCGAAGGCGGTTTGAGCGGCGAGATAATCAAGTCCATTTTACCGACTGCCGCGATTATCGGTTTTATTTTTGTAATGAATTCCTACGCCGGAGTTCCGATTCCGGTATTAATCTTTTTGGTCGTCGCGCTCGTCGGATTTTTTATCACCAATAACACAACCTTCGGACGCTATCTTTACGCAATCGGCGGAAACGCTGATGCCGCGAGGCTTTCCGGTATTAACAATAAAATTAACATCGTCAAAGTTTTCGCCTTTTTGGGAGCTTTAACGGGAATCGCGGCGTTAATTTTTACGGCGCGAGTCGGAAGCGCGGCACCGGATGCCGGAGTTTTGAAGGAATTAGACGCGATTGCCGCCTGCGTTATCGGCGGCGCGAGTTTGATGGGCGGACGCGGAACAATTTTCGGCGCGTGTCTCGGCGCATTGATTATGTCGAGTCTCGATAATGGAATGTCTTTATTAAATGTCCGCGATTTTATGCAGGAATTAATCAAAGGAACGATTCTCGTCGCGGCGGTTGCCGTTGATATGGTTGGCAGAAAAAACTTGTAAATTGAATGAATGAATTTGTATTAGCGACTGATTTAGGCGGAACAAATTTGCGGGTTGCGGCGGTTGACAGCGACGGCAAAATTTTATATCGAACGAAATATGATACGCCGAAATCGGAACGCGCCGATGAGATATTTCTGGCGATTATACAGGCGGCACGGAAATGCAAAAAAGCGATTGAAAAAAAAGGAAAAATCATCGCCGTCGGCGCGGCTCTTCCGGCGACTCTCAACGTTGCGGACGGCGTAATCTTGAAAGCTCCGAATCTTCCAGCACTTGACGGCGTTCGATTTTCCGCCGCCGTTTCCGGTGAATTGAATTTGCCGGTGATTATGGAAAACGACGCGAATTCGGCGGCAATCGGCGAACACTGGCTGGGTGCGTCGAAAGGTTTCGACAGTTCGATTTGCGTTACGCTCGGAACCGGAGTCGGCGGCGGAATAGTCCTTTCCGGCGCGATTCTGCGCGGCGTTGACGGAACAGCCGGAGAAATCGGACATATCTGCGTCGAACCTTTCGGTGCGCCGTGCGGCTGCGGCAGTCGCGGCTGTGTCGAGCAATATTCATCGGCAACAGCTATCGTCCGGCTGGTTCGGGAATTGGAAAATCAATATCCGCAATCATTATTACGCCAAAAAATGCGCTGCACTTCGCTCGATGTTTACGAAGCGGGAAAAACGGGCGACGAACTCGCGCTCGAAGTTTTCCGACAGATGGGATTTTATCTCGGAGTCGCGCTCGCCGATCTGGTGAACGTATTGAACCCGGAAGTCATCGTTATCGGCGGCGGCGCGGCGGCGGGTTGGGATTTGTTTATCAATCACGTCCGCGACCAGATTCACGGTCGCTCATTTAAAGAACCGGCGGAAAGAGTCAAAATCGTTCGCGCCAAACTCGGCGACGATGCGGGAATCTTAGGAGCCGCCCGATTAGCTTTTGATTTAACTTCCAACCGTTAATTTTACCTATCTTCACAAGCAAAATCCGGCAATCGAAATAGTAAAAAAGAGCATCGAATAGTCTGCTTGCCAACAAGCCGTCGTTTCGTGTATGATATTCGTTTCCTGCAATGCGTGGGAGCGTGTCAGGTGGGTTCGCGCCCACTTTTTATTTTGGTTTAAAATGATGAGCAAACACACGATTGACGAGCAAATTCGAGATATTGTCGTTCGTATCGCGGAAGAAAACAAGGTGGAATTAGTTCATTCGGAAGTTCTCGGTTCAAAGAGAAATCCGGTTGTGCGAGTCTATATTGACAAACCGGAAGGCGTAACGCATCAGGACTGTGCGACGGTTTCAAGACAAATCGAAGCGGTTCTCGATGCCGAAGATAATGTCGGGTCGGCGTATATTTTAGAAGTTTCATCGCCGGGTTTGGAACGCGATCTTTACAGTTTGAAGGATTTTGAAAAGTTCAGCGGAAGTCTGGCGAAGGTTAAAACGAATGCGTCGATTGACGGGCAGAAAAATTTTCGCGGACGAATTTTGAAAGTTGAAGACGAAGAAATAATTTTTGACGACAAAACACGCGGTGAAGTTCGTTTTCCATACAGCGCAGTTGCCAAAGCGAATTTGGAAATTGATTTAGAAACAGAATTGAAAAGAAATGATGAACGGTGAATGATGAATGATGAATGAAAGATTTTTCTTACTTAATTCACCATTTATCATTCACCATTCACCATTAAAAAGTTTATGACATCTATCGGACAAAGTATTGAAGCATTGTGCAGCGAGCAGGGACTTGACCGGACAATGGTTATCGAAGCGATGAAGGAAGCCGTTAAAGCGGCGGCGCGCAAGCAATTTAAAGCGCACGACAAAACCGGCGAAAGCATCGAAGTCGAGTGGAATAATGAAGAAGGAGTGATCGAAATTTCAGCGCAGAAAGTCGTCGTCGAAGAAGTTGAAAATCCTTCGACCGAACTTTCGCTCGTCGAAGCGCAGGAACTCGCCGGCGATGAAATCGAAATCGGTGATATGCTGCTCATTCCTTTGCCGACCGAAGAACTCGGACGCATCGCCGCGCAAACCGCCAAGCAAATTTTGGTGCAGAAAGTGCGCGAAGCGATGCGCGAAAAGGTTTACGACGAATATATTGACCGCAAAGGCGAATTGATAAACGGCACGGTCAAGCGGTTTGAACGCGGCGATATGATTATTGATCTGGGAAATAATCTCGAAGCGATTCTGTCGAAACGCGAACAGGCGCGCGGTGAAGTCTGGAATCAGGGCGAACGCATTCGCGTCGTCATCCAAGACGTGACAAAAGAACAGAAAGGTCAGCAAATCAGAGCTTCGCGTGCTTCCGCAGATTTGCTCAAACGGCTTTTTGAAATGGAAGTGCCGGAGATTTACGACGATACAGTAGTTATCAAATCAGCCGTCCGCGAACCGGGCGACCGCGCTAAAATCGCCGTCACGTCGAACGAAAAAGACGTTGATCCGGTCGGCGCGTGTGTCGGTATGAAAGGTTCGCGTGTTCAGGCGATTATCAAGGAACTGCGCGGCGAAAAGATTGACATTATCGAATGGTCGGACGAACCTTCGGTGTTTGCCGCCAACGCGCTTTCGCCCGCGAAGGTTTCGCAGGTTCGCATTACCGACATTAATAATCGCAAAATGGCGGTAATCGTCACGGAAGATCAGCTTAGTCTGGCGATCGGCAAAAAAGGTCAAAACGTCAGACTGGCGACAAGGCTCGTCGGCTGGGACATTGACATCATCAGCGAAGATGTTCTGAAACGTGAAATTACGCAGCAGATGGGACAAATGGCGGCAGCCGGAGAAATAGTTCCGCTCACCTCTTTGCAGGGTGTTTCCGCTTCGCAAGCCGATACTCTGAAGGAAAAAGGAATCGAAACGGTTGAGGCTCTAGCAGCAACATCGCTTGACGATCTGGTTGATATGCTAGACATCAGTCTCGATCAGGCGGAGAAAATTTTATCATCGGCAAACAGCATCGTCGAATCGCGCCGTGAACAGGAAGAACAAGCCGACGCTGAAAGCGCGGATTCAGCATCGGAAGAAAATATTGAAACTTCGGAAACCGAAGCGACAGAAGATGAAATTCTAGTCGAAGAAGCCGTTGAAGACAAAGTTGAAGATATAAAAGTTGAAGATATAAATGAAGACGAAAATTTCGCTGCCGAAGAAACTGAAAAAACCGGCGCGGAAGATCCAGCGGAAGATTCAATTGAAGCAACGAAAGACGCAGCAGAAGATAAGTAAAAATTGGAAGTTTTCCAATAAGCAGAAAGGATTTTAATTAATCCGCAAAATTCAGATAAAATATGCCCATAGCCAAAAAAGTTCGGATTTACGACTTAGCACGCGACCTGAAACAAGATACGAAGCGCATCATCGAAGAATTAAAACGTGAGGGTGCAGACGTAGACGTGCCTTCAAATTCGGTCAGCGTCGAAATAGCGGAAAAGGTTCGTAATAAATATTTTCCGAAGGCTGAAACTGCGCCGAAACGGGCAATTAAAATTATCAAAGCCGTTAAAAAAGAAGACGTTCCCGAAACGACGGAAGAGGAATTCACGCCGATTCAGGTTGAAGAACCGCGCGAACAACCGGAAGAAATTATAGAAGCGCGTGAAGAAAAAGAATTTGAAACGCCGATTCTCGAAAACGAAAAGCCGGTTACTTCTAATATTAAGGAATTAAAGAAAAGAATTGTCGTCGTTCCGAAGGGAGAACAGCCGCGAGTTCCTGCTATCGAAGAAACTCAGCCGGTAAAAGCCGACGCGCCCGATCAAACCGAAGTCGAACTACCTCCGATAATCGAATCGGTTGACGAAGAATCTGCCGCTGTTTCGGAACAAATCGAGGTGAAACCAACGGTCGAACCGACGAAATCGGTCAATGCGCCGAAGGTTTTCCGACCGACCGGAACGCAGGTTAAACAACTGACTTTAACGAAAGACGCTTTACAGAAAGGTATTAAACCGGGCGAGCGAGTCGTCAGCGAAACTCCAACCAAAACCGGCAAACTCGACCCGGAAAAAGTGCGTGAAGCCGACCGCAAAAACCGCCGTGTTGATGTTAAAGGCGGCGGACGCAAACCCGAATTGCGCGGAACGCCGGGCGAAAACGCGCAGCCGCAGATGACCTACACACCGCCGTCGGATAATCGCCGCAAGCCCGGACGTTCGGGCGGTAAGAAACCGGGCGGCAAGGTTTTTGACGACAGAGGAAACCGTTTTTCAGAGAGAGATATTGACCAGCCGCGTTTTCGCTCGATTGAAGAAAGAATTCTCGATCAGGTCGGAAAGTCCGAAACCAAGGCTCTAAAACCAATTCGTTTGGTTGAAGGCGCGACTGTCCGTGAATTTGCCGAAGCTCTCGGCGTTACGCCGCGCGATATTGTGCAGCTTCTCGTCAAACGCGGAATTTTTGCTACGCTCAATCAGCCGGTCGGTGAAAAAATGGCTTTGGATTTAGGCGTGAATTTCGGATATGACGTTAGTTTCGTGCCGTTTGAAGAAATGGTTATCGAACAGGAATTCGAGGAATTAATCGCCGCCGATTCCGACGACACCGAAGAAACCCGTCCGCCGGTCGTGACCGTAATGGGTCACGTTGACCACGGAAAAACCAGTTTGCTTGACGCGATTCGTTCGGATAACGTCGCTGAAGGCGAAGCCGGTGGAATCACGCAGCACATCGGCGCATATTCGGTTTTCGTGGCAAATCCCGACAAACCGAATGAACAGCGGCGCGTCGTGTTTCTCGACACGCCGGGTCACGAAGCGTTTACGATGATGAGGGCGCGCGGCGCGAAAGCGACCGACGTTGTAATTTTAGTCGTCGCGGCTGATGACGGCGTGATGCCGCAGACCATCGAAGCTGTCGAACACTCGAAAGCGGCGGGCGTTCCGATTATCGTCGCAATTAATAAGATTGATAAACCGGACGCGAATCCCGATAAGGTTAAGCAGGGACTTGCCGGTCTCGGACTTCAGCCGGTTGATTGGGGCGGCGATGTCGAAATGGTGGCGGTTTCCGCGAAAAAACGCGAAAATCTCGACACTTTACTCGAAACGGTTTTGCTCACATCAGATATTTTAGACCTAAAAGCCAGTCCGACGCGACGTGCTTCGGGTGTCGTTTTGGAAGCAAAACTAGACAAAGGACGCGGTTCGGTCGGAACGATTCTGGTACAGCAGGGAACTCTCCGCGTCGGCGATCCATTTATCGTCGGGCAGTATTACGGTAAAGTCAGGGCGATGTTCAGCGACCGCGGCGAAATAATTACCGAAGCTCCGCCCGCAACGCCGGTCGAAGTTCTCGGTTTGCAAGGCGTTCCGCAGGCGGGCGATACTTTTCAGGTTGTTTCCGACATTGATAAAGCCGTCTCAATCGCCAGCCAGCGGCAGATGCAGGCGCGGCAGATGGCGATGCTCAAAACGACCAAACGCGGTATCGAATCGCTCGGATTGGCGGAAGTTAAAGAACTTCTGGTGGTTCTCAAAGCCGACGTGCAGGGTTCGGTCGAAGTTCTGCGCGGAACGCTCGAAAAACTTTCAACCGAAAAAGTCAAAGTCCGCGTTATTCGCGCCGGAGTTGGCGCAATCGCGGAATCGGATGTTTTGCTCGCATCGGCAACGCAAGCGACGAATACGCAGACAGCCGTCGTCATTATCGGTTTCAATGTTCGACCGGAAGCCCGTGTCGCCGATGTTGCCAAGCACGAAGATGTTGATATTCGACTACACTCGATTATTTACAAAGTCGAAGAAGAAATTCGCGCCGCTATGATCGGAATGCTCGACGCGATTGAAAAGGAAGTTATTTTAGGAAAAGCCCTCGTTCAGGATACTTTCAAGGTTTCCAAAGTCGGAACGATTGCCGGTTGCCGCGTCACCGATGGCTTGATTCGTCGGCAAGCGAAAGCACGTCTGATCCGCGACGGAGTTGTCGCCTGGACTGGTGACATCGCTTCGCTCAAACGCTTTAAGGAAGATACGAGCGAAGTCCGACAGGGTTTTGAATGCGGTATCAGTCTCGTCAACTTCAACGATTTGAAGGTAAATGACGAAATCGAAGCGTTTATCGTCGAAAGAACGGCGGCAACCGAACTTAACCTTTAGTGATTGGCGGTTTGATTTATGCTGACTGGAATCAGAAAAAAAACAATTGTGAAAGAAGGCGGGAAAGTCGAAATTTTTTTATCTGATTTGTCGGTTGGAACGGAGGTTGAGGTTATTGTTTTGGTTGAACAAGACACGACCGAATATCTTTTATCAACCGAAGCCAATCGCCGACATTTGAAAGAATCGCGGCAAGATGCCGGAAATTTTGAGAAATTGATTTACGTTGATGTTGAAAATTTATTAGGAAAATTGCTTTTGTTCCGAAAGCATTTGAGAACTTTATCGAATGGTCCGACGAGAACAAGAAAAATTACGCAAAAATCATTGAACTCATAGAAGATGTACAGCGAAATACGTTTTCCGGTATTGGAAAGCCCGAACCGCTCAAACACGAATTAAAAGGTTTTTGGTCAAGGTGAATAACCGATGAACATTGGCTGATTTACGAAGTTGAAAACGAAGAAATCATCATACACTCGTGTAGATTTCATTATTAGAAATGCGTCGTCCAGAAAGATTAGGGGAAATTTTAAGAGAAGATATTGCCGAGGTTGTCGGATTTGAACTTGTAGACCCTGGGTTGCAAAATGTCGTTGTAACCGATGTTCAAGTTTCGGAAAATCTGCGCGACGCGAAGGTTTTTGTGCTTGTCGAAGGCAGCGAAAACGAAATAAAAGAAGCGATGAAAGGCTTACAGCGGGCGGCAACCTTCGTGCGCCAGCAAGTTGCGATGAATCTCAGTCTGCACCACGTTCCGCACCTGCATTTTATCCGCGATATGGCGGAAGAAAACGCCGCGCGGGTCGGTGAGATTTTAGTAGATTTATCAGACAAAGGGGAATTTCAAGAAAAGGAAGAAATCAGTTGAGAGTGGAGAGTAAAGAGTAAAGAGAATGCCATTTTTCTCTCCACTCTCTACTCTCCACTCTTCACTCTTTGAGAATGTTAAGTCAAGTAGTAGAGTTAATTGAAAACAAACATAATTTTGCCATCACGACGCACGTTCGACCTGACGGCGACGGCATCGGCTCATCTTTGGGATTGTGCTGGCTTTTGCGTTCTCTGGGGAAAACGGCGGAAGTCATCGTCAGCGACGGCATTCCGGTTTCGTATCAAAGTCTTCCGGGCGCGAATGAAATCCGCGAAGTTTCCGAAATTGATAGGGAATTCGATGCGATTTTTGTAATTGAATGTTCTGATATTAAACGTCCCGGAATTAAAAGATTAAACGAGCAATTTACGGTAAACATTGACCATCACGCGACGAGCGAACATTTCGGCACACTGAATTGGATTGATGCGACGGCTTCGGCGGTCGGCGAAATGATTTATAATCTCTGCAAGGCAATCGGCGGGCGCGTTACCAAAGAAATCGCCGAATGTCTTTATATGGCACTCGTCACCGACACCGGCTCGTTTCATTTTCCGAACACCACCGAGCGCACTCTAAAAGTCGCCTCCGAACTCATCAAAGTCGGAGTCAAACCGGCGCAAATATCCGAAGCCGTTTATAATTCTTACCCGTGGTCGCGCATTGAATTGATGCGGCAGGTTTTAAATACCGTCAAACGCGATGCGAGCGGACGAGTAGCGTGGATGCGGCAAACGCTGGAAATGAGAATTGATGCCGGAATGGTTGACGGCGATAATCACGGCTTTGTCAATATTCCGCTTGCCGCCAGAGAAGTCGTCGCGTCGGTTTATATGCGCGAAGTCGAACCGAATTTTTATCGCGTCAGCATTCGTTCAAAAGGCGACATCAACGTCGCCAAAGTCGCCGAAAAATTCGGCGGCGGCGGACATAAAAACGCTGCCGGATGTCGTGCCGAAGGTGATTGGGACGCGCAGGAAAAGGAAATCGTCGCAGCTGTTATCAAAGCGGTTCTGGCGGAAGATTATGTCGAAGTCGAAGAATTGGAATTGAGTTTAGCTTGATGGTTACGAGAGAAGAAGGTTAGCCACGAATTACACAAATAAACACGAATTATTTTTATTATTCTTATTCGTGCCATTAGTGTAATTCGTGGCTAATTCTTTTTTCTAAGAAAATATGACAATGGAAAAACGCTATAAATGGCGGCGCGAAGATTATAAAGAGAAAACGAAAGGTTTGCTGATGGTCAACAC
>JALYQJ010000199.1 GCA_030855875.1 Acidobacteriota bacterium | reverse complement strand
CAAATCGGCAAAGACGAAGGTGCGGAAGTTCTCTGCGGCGGCAAAGCGCACAAAAATCACGACGGCATCGAAGAAGGTTTTTACATCGAACCAACGCTCATCAAAGGACACAATAAAATGCGCGTTTTCCAGGAAGAAATCTTCGGTCCGGTCGCGTCGGTCACGACTTTCAAAGACGAAGCGGACGCAATCGCCATCGCTAACGACACGCTTTACGGCTTGGGCGCGGGCGTTTGGACACGCGACGCGCATCAGCTTTACCAAGTTCCGCGAGCCATCAAAGCCGGTCGCGTGTGGGTCAACTGCTATCACAATTACCCGGCACACGCCCCGTTCGGCGGCTACAAAAAATCGGGCTTCGGACGCGAAAACCACAAAATGATGCTCGACCATTACCGCAACAACAAAAATATGCTTATCTCATACGACAAGAAAGCGATGGGATTTTTCTAGAAAATAATTAGCCGCAGACGAACACGGATGAACGCAGATTTTTTTGATTTGCGTTCATTATTTTGTTAATTGAACCCGAACGGTTTGAGAGGCTACTTCGGTTGGATCGCCCGATTAGACATATTGAAGAAATGTTTTATTTGGAAGATTAAGATTTTTATTCAGGTTGCAAAAAGACTAAATGACCGTTTTCTCTTAATCTGCTAATTATTAATGGATTTGTTGGGACTACGCTATCGTTTGCACCATAATCAAAAGCGATAAATGAAATATTTCTAACTTCGTTGTGAATAAAAGGATATGTGTTTATACGAGAGTTGTTCCAAAATTCTTCAATGGGAACTTTTACATTATAAACAAAATCCAGATTTCGACTTATGATAGTTAAATTGGCATTATTATTCAACGGAGTGTTAGCTTGCAATTTAAAGTCAACACAATTTGCAGGGCTTGTGCTTAAATCGTCTGGAACATAAGTGTAGCCCAAAAACAATGATTTGTTTTTTTGTAAGATTAATTCTATAAGTTTCTTAACCCAAAAATTATTTATATGATTCTCTGTCTTTATATTTGTTAAGTCAATCTGAGTTTGTATGCCTGTTGTTAATGAAAGCGACGTAATTCGTTCAATGTTTGGCTTAATAAGTCCTAAATTATTTAGTGTTGTTTCCAAACCAAAATCTCTGAATGCAGTTGTAAAATCTTTATCTTTCGTAAGTATTAAGATGTGAGTTTCTGGATTAAGTATTTCAGGAAGTAAAGCTGAAATTAAAACTAAACTGTCGTGTCTTGATATTGTTGACGAAAGACAAATTTCAACAGATTTTTCATACATTTCCGCGTGAAATTTGTTGTTGTCATATTCAATTTTGGGATCTCTTTTTAAGTCATTAATTTCTTGTAAAACTTTATTTTTCACATCAACTTTTATATCTAAATAAGGTAGTTCAGCACAATCTTCACTTCTCTTAATCGTTTCGTAGATTTTTTTAATATCCATTGAGGTCGTTGAGTGAGTGCGACCAAGAGTTATAAAAAATTGAGCTATTCTAAATGTAAAGGAATTGTTTTTCGGTTTGTTGTCTACTTCTTTTGGAAATTTATTTTTAATAGCTTGAATGTGATGTAATCTTTTTCTAACATTCGCAAGTTCTAAAAGAACCGCTTCGGAACTTAGCAAAACGGCAAAAGGTGAATCGGCTAAAATTTCTAAAGCCCGATTTAGACTTTCATAATCCTTATCAATATAAAAAGAAAGGATGTTAGTGTCTAAAAATATTCTTATTGTGAAGTAGTTTGAGAATGGTTCACTCCAACTTTCCATGAGATTATTCAAATTCCTCTTCGATATATTTTTCTACAAAATCTTTATCAATTTGCTTATCACTCTCCAATTCTTCAACAGCTCGTTGAATTAGAGTAAAACAACTTTTCAAGAAAAGTCGGTGGTTTCCTTTTGTTATTCGCCTTAATGAATCAATACCTGAATCAGTAAATGGAATTATTGATTCAGATTCATCTCTAGCTAAATTTAGATAATTTATCGCTAGTTGTTTTGCAGTTTCATTATTTAGGGGTTTCAGATTAATTATTCGAGAGCTAATTCGCTGAGATAATGGAGCTTCTATCGTTCGTATTCTTTCAAAAGCAGGATTTGTCATTGAAAACACGGAACACCAATTTCTTTCTTTGGCTATTAAGGCTTTCAGGTTATCAAGATAACTTTGAAGTGCGGTCTTTGATAATCTTCCCTCTGCTACTGCTTCAAACTCATCAACTAAAATATAAAAATCTGTAAAACCTTGCCAATCCAAAATCTTTAGAATAGCTTTAATTAAATAAACTTCTTTCTTTTCAAATGATTTTACACTCCCAGTTGTAAAACTCTCCCAAGTTTTATTTATACCCGCAGACTCTAAAAGCAAATCGTGAAAGTAATTTGCAATTATTGAATTTTCAAAGATTTCAGATAAAACTGTAGTAGCTTTTTCTTCAATGAAATCTTGTAACTGCTTTTTGTTACTTCTAGTAACTAAATTATAATTAGCATCCAAAAACTTTTTGTAATTTATTGTATTCTCAGCGGAAAATGGATTTAAATTTGTTTCGCCAATGAGTAGTTGTTGACCGCCTCTGATTAGTTCTGAAATCTGCGTAGTAATTTCAGTCGAATTCTTAAATTTTTCAAGAATTTCATTCCAAAGATATTTCTTGAAATTCTCATCGCCAATTTGCGAAATTATCGAGCCGATTAATTCTGTTAATTTTGCTCCCGGATTTTCTATGTAAATAACATAAGGTTTTTTATTAAATTCTTTTAGTAAGGCAAAAGATTCTAAATATGTTTTTATATACAATAAAGTCTGAGTTTTGCCGTAGCCATAATCACCTCTGATAACCAAACTTAAATATTTATTTTCCGGCGAAGTCATATTCTCGGCAAACAAAGAATCTATGACATATCTGTCTAGTTCGTCTTTTACGATTTTATCTACAGGCTCAAGATGAAAAATTATTTCGTCACTACTGTTAAGGTCTGAAATGCCTGAACGTGGGAAAGGATTTGAAGATAGACCAAACTTTTTATATTGTTCGTTTCTATTTGTTTGGATTCTTCTCTCGTCTATTTTCGATTTTAAAAAGTCTTGTATATTTTCCATTAGTTTAATCTCAAAATATGTGAAAACAAAAAACCGTTGCTTTTAGGAATAAACTTTAATTCAGTTTTTCTCATAAGAATTTCAGAAGTCTTTTGCAGACTAATGGCATCAGAATTCGCTGTTGCGGTTTTCAAAATAAGTTGTTTTATATCATTAATCGAAAACCGATATTCCAACGCTAAAGCCAAAACTAATTTAGGTATATAAACATACTTTACCTTGTAGTTATCCTGTAAATAGTCAATCAGACTAAAAGTATGATCAAGCGGTTTATGAAAATAAAAACACGGCGGAGACTTAAAGTTGTTTGAAAATTTATAATTAAGATCAGCTAAATTAAATTTTTCCGCCAAACCCAATGAAGTCCCCCAAGTTACAAATACATCCCAAAATCTTTTAATACCTTCATACGTTTTCTTGTCCGATTTACCAATTTTGTAAACAGTTGTATTATCGTTTAACTCAAAGATAAAAGTGTCTGTGAATCTGTCATTACTTCGGAAGGGAAAAATAGGTTTTGAAAAATTCTCAACATATTCCTGATTTATTTTATCCAATAATTCATCAAATGAATAACTTTCAGAATCAATTAGCCAAGAATGTATTTCTTTAAAGCGGTAATATGAAAAATATATTTTTGAGAAAACAGATAAATCTTCGGCACTAAGTTTGTCATCTAGTTCTGAATTACTAAAGTTACTCTCATCTGCTATTTTTTTTGTTTCGGTAATTAGACCAAAATTTACAAGAGCATTTACTTGTTCTAAAACTCTGCGTTCATTCCAAGCTGTTTTTTCGTAAAATAATTTATTTTTTATGCAATGTTTTGTAAAATCTGAAAGGTTTTTGAAGCCAACATTTTTCAGTAAAAGGTAAATATTTTTTAATTCGATCAAGGAATATGTGTAAGAAAAACTCCACCCTTTATTGAATTTTTTGATATATTCATCATGACTAATATAGTGAAATTCTTTAGTCGGAGATTTACTTAAATTGATTAACTTAGTCATGATAAAATCAGCACATTTTCAGAAAGTTCTATTGAATGTCTGTAAGTTAAAGATTTCCATTTAGTTCCGCGTGTTCTAATTTTATGGATTTCAAAATTGTCGAATCCTATATTTTTGGCAATCTTTCCGAGGACTTTTGTAGTTGGAATAAAAACTCCATAAGGTGCTGAATCACCTAATATTAAAAATGCTTTTCCGTCTTTCTTTATTACACGCTTAATTTCTTTTAACACTTTATACATATCTTCAAAATATAAGAGTGTTAAAATGTCAAAACTTTTCTTTCCTGCTCTATCTTTACTAATTGATTTCATAAGTGCTGTCTTTACAATCAAAAACCTGCTAATCGCTTTGTTAGTTAGATAAAATTCACCTTTTTTATATTTTTCTAAATCAAAATCTATTTCTCGATAATGTGTTGTTGAACCAGTTACAAGTTTTTTTCTTACCTTTGTAGTTATCTCATTCCAATCATTGGTTAAGGCATAAAAATGTGTGTGAACTTTTGAAACTTCTCCATAATCTAGGTTATTCAAATACGGTGGTGATGTAATACAGATTGAGCAACTGTTATCGGCAATAAAATCGTTAACGATACGGGAATCATGTAAATAAACTTCTGAAATATTAATCGAATTGTTGAGCAAATGGGTATCTTCTAGCATTTTGGCAGAAATTTTCTCAAAAAATTCCCAGGCTTTTGTAGTGTTACTAAGAGTCTTATTTCTAGAAATATAAGGAATAGCAATCGGATGTATAGACACTTTGTGAAGTGTTTGGCTTAGTGCCAAATTAAAAAACAAGCGATATTTTTCTGACTTTATCAGTCTGACAGCATCCCGAATTAAATAAATCTTTTTTAGAGATTCCGGTTTATACAAACCTCTTAACAAAGAATGACAGTTTTTTTCGACATCATAATTATTTAGATTTTCATTTATATGGTTTTTAATAAATTCTATGTAAGTATCAAATTCAAAAGATTCTATTTCCCAATTCAATTTTCCACGAATAACATCATACATAAATTGCTGTGCTTCATTTCCAACAGCTTCAACATTATTTTTTTGGGAAGAAACAAGCGTAGTTCCACAACCTGCAAATGGGTCAAAAATCCTAAATGATGAGAATTTTGGTTTTTCAGTTTTAATAAGTTGTTCTACAAATTTATAGGAGAATCCCGCAGTAAATTTGTACCAATTGTGAACTGGACTTTTCGCATTATCCTTTGCTGAACCAATGCCTGAATTTAAAAAATCCATATTTTACACTCTTTTACAATCTTGAATTTGAAAACAAGTCCAAATTTACAGTATTTTCTAATAAATTACCAAGGTAGTTTGCGTTTTTATTTGTCAATCACCAATTTACAATTTAGCTTCTTTTACTAGCGTAGCGTGAAGCGAGTGAAAACGAGCGAGAACCCTACGTTAGTTTAGACAACGATTCGCTCGCTGAAAGTGAGCAACAAATGCGCGGCGCGTGTTCGACACTTTCAGCGTCGGAACGATTCGCTTGTTTGACGCAGGGTGTCGCTCATTTCATTCGCTTTACCCTACGCTATATTATTTGTCGCTTTCAGCGACCTTTGAAAACGAAAATGGAATTTGAGTGAAACGATAAAAAAGCCGAATCGAATCTCAAAAAACACGGCGTTGATTTTAATGAAGCGGCGACGGTTTTTGATGATTTGTTTTATGTTGATTTTTACGATCTGAAACATTCGTCGGAAGAACATCGCTTTTTAATTGTCGGCGAATCGAATTTACAACGCCTTTTAATCGTTTCATACACCGAAAGAAATGATAAAATACGAATCATCAGCGCGAGAGAATTAACCGCGCAGGAACGGAGAAATTATGAACACGGAAAATTTGAATGACGAACTCGAACCGGAATACGATTTTTCAAAACTAAAAGTCCGCAAAGTCGGCGCGGGCAGAAAAATATTGCAGGAAAACCAGATTACGCTTGACGTTGACGTAGCAAAAGTTTTCCCTGATTCCGAAGCGGTTAATCAGGCTCTGCGTTTTTTAATCAGGGTTACCGCCGAGCATCAGACTGAACTGAACCGGCATTGATTCAATAAAATATGAAAGATATTCCGAGAGTAAAAGTGACCGACGAAGCGAAAAAAATTATCAATGAACTTCGCCTCAAACACGGCGCGTTGATGTTTCACCAGAGCGGCGGTTGCTGCGACGGTTCTTCGCCGATGTGTTACGCGGACGGCGAATTTATTGTCGGTCGCAGCGACGTTTGGCTCGGCACGATTGACGATTGCGATTTTTTTATGGCGAAAGACCAGTTCGAGTTTTGGCAGCATACCGAACTGACGATTGATGTCACGCCGGGGCGCGGCGCGAGTTTTTCGATTGAAATCCCGCTCGGCGTTCGTTTCGTGACGAAATCGAGAGTTTTTTCGTTGGAAGAATCCGAGAATCTAATCGAAACCAGGCGCGGCGATATGATATAAAGTTTTTGAAAGACAAATTTTTAAATTTTTAGATGTAAGCCGATAATAAATTATGAGTTTTACAAATGGAAACGGAAACGGACATAAGCCGAAACCCAAAAATGTTTTGGGCGGCGAACTAAAATGCTGTTGTTTGAAACCTTTGACGGGATTTTACCGCGACGGTTTTTGTCGGACGGGCGCGGACGACACAGGCAGACACACGGTTTGTGTGCGCGTGACGAAAGATTTTCTGGAATTTTCCCGCGCCGTCGGTAACGATTTGTCCACGCCGCGACCGGAATTCGCTTTTCCCGGATTAATTGACGGCGACCTTTGGTGTCTGTGCGTTTTGCGCTGGAAAGAGGCGCACGAACACGGCGTTGCGCCGCGCGTCGTTTTGGAATCGTGTCACGAATCGGCGTTGAAAATTGTCGCGCTCGAAGATTTAAAAAGCCATCAGTTGAACGAATAAATGAACACAATCGAACATCTCCGGCAGCTTTATATTTATAACGATTGGGCGAACCGGCAGATTATAAAGTCGCTCAAAGAAAATTCGTGCGATAAAGCGCGAAGGATTCTGGCACATCTGCTTGTTACCGAACGCGAATATTACGAACGGCTTTACGGAAAAGATTCGACCGGATTCGATTTTTGGCAGGAATTATCTCTGGAAGAATGCGGCGATCTGGCACGTCAAACCGCCCGAAATTTCGAACAGCTTTTGAAAAGATTCGACGAAGAAGGTTTGAGTTTGCGGGCGAAATACAAAACGAGCGAAGGCATCGAATACGAAAACACTTTCCGCGAACTTTTGTCGCACGTTCTCGTTCACTCGGCGACGCATCGCGGCAATATTACCCTGCAAATGCGCGAAGAAAACCTCCCGCCGCCGAAAATTGACTACATAATTTATCTGCGCGAAACGAAATATATTTGAATAGTCGGAGCGCGGACATCCCTGTCCGCATTATCGCGCAAGCGATGAGAAAGCCTCGATTTTATTCAACATTGAATTTAATTGTGACTTTTGTTCGCGCTTCCGCGCTCAATGTGGACAGGGATGTCCGCGCTCCCCCGAAAGCAAATGGAACAGATTACTTTTAATTTTTTCACCGAAAAGCCGCATATTACGACGGACTCGCCCGACGAAATCAAGCTTGAACTCGGCAAATTCGCCGGACCGCTCGATTTGCTTTTGTATCTTATCAAACAGGAAAAGGCGAATATTTTCGACATTCCGATTGCGCGGATAACGGACGAATATTTGAAATATATTCGTTTGATGAAATCTCTGGACATTTCGCTGGCGACCGATTTTATCGTGATGGCGGCGACTTTGATCGAGATAAAATCGAAAATGCTTTTGCCGCGCGAGATTTTCGATGAAACCGAAGAAGAAACCGAAGACCCGCGCGAAGCTCTTGTGAGGCAACTGCTCGAACATCAAAAATTCAAAAACGCGGCGCAGATGCTTTACGAGCGCGTCACCGTCGAGCAAGCCGTTTTCGCTCGCGGACGTATCGAGTCGGATGAAAATAACGCCGAAACAAACGCGACGGTTTTCGATTTGCTGACGGTTTTTCAAAAAATTCTCGGTCGCCACAAAGAAGAAATTCAGATGGAAATCGAGCGCGAAGAAATTTCGCTCGCCGATATGCTGAAAACTTTGAAACGGCGCATTTACGAAACGAATGAATTAAATTTATTAAAGTTTTTTGAAGAAATACACACGCGCCGCGAACTCGTCACGGCATTTATCGCCGTGCTGGAAATCGTGCGAACCGAAAGCGTCAAATTAACGCAAAACACGACTTTCGGCGAGATTATTTTGAAGAAGATTTGATTATTTTGCCCGCGAAACGCGCGAAAAGCACGAAAGAGAAAATACAAATCAAGATTTTAATTTTTGCGTATTTTGCTGTTTCGCGGGCTAACATTTTATGCATTTGGAAATCGAAACAAAACAGCCGCGCAGCGTCAGCCAAATCGTTTCAATCGTCGAAGCGTTGATTTTCGTCGCCGACGAACCGATCTCCGTCAAACTTCTCGCCGAAGTTTTGGAAGAAGACCGAGAAACCGTCGAAGCGGCGGTTGAAGAATTGCGAAACGAGTATGAACAGCGCGACGGCGGTTTGCAGTTGCGCGAGATCGCGGGCGGCTGGCAGATTTCGACTCGAACTGAATATCACGCGGAAATTCGCGCTTTTTTGAAAACCCGTCCGAGCGCGAAATTATCGCTCGCCGCGCTCGAAACTTTGTCGGTGATCGCCTACAAACAGCCCGCGACCGTTCCCGAAATTCTGGAAATTCGCGGCGTGCAGTCGGCTTCGGCAATCAAAACGCTGCTCGACAAACGCCTGATCGTCGCCAAAGGTCGCAAGGAAACCGTCGGGCGACCGATGCTTTACGGCACGTCGAAGGAATTTCTTTTGCAGTTCGGCTTAAAGGATTTGTCGGAACTCCCTTCGATTGAAGACTTTGAAGACTTGATTCAATGAAGGCTATTCAAACCGAAAACGAGTTGATTCTTGAAGAAACGCCCGGCTGCCTGTGGATTTTCGGTATGTTTTTCGTGTGTGTCGGAGCGGTTTTCGTTTACGGTTCGCTCGGCGGCTTGACCGATTACGAAAGACACACAGCCTGGACGCTCGCGCTCGCATTTTTAATGGGTTCGAGCGCAATCGCCGTCGGAATCTGGATAATCTATCGCGCGCCGATCACAAAAGTCGTCATTAATCGCATTGAAGATACGGTTTTAATGACGCGCTACGGTTTATTCGGAAAGCAGATAACGGCGTATCATTTCGATGAGATCGAACAATTTTGTCTGGTTGCGGAAAAGGACAGCGAAGGAAGCGATATTTGGTCGGTAGGAATACAGATGACAAACGGTGAAATGATAATCGTCACCTCGTCGGCAAGTCATTTTGAAGATTACGAACGCAAGTATGTTTTTCAAACCAACGAATTTATGCGAAAACAAATACCTCCGGCACAGATGATTTTGGACTTTGAAGATGAAGAAGACGCGGAAATGCGTTAGAATCATTATCTTATGCAGGAAAGATTACAAAAACTTATCGCGCAAGCCGGAATCGCTTCGCGGCGCGGCGCAGAGGAATTAATCAAAGCTGGCGAAGTGTCCGTCAACGGTGAAATCGCCACACTCGGCGCGAAAGCCGACCCGGAAACCGATCACATCAAAGTCCACGGCAAATTAATCAACGCCAAACTCGAAAAGCGCGAAAACGTCTATATTTTATTGAACAAACCGAAAGGCTATCTGTCGAGCGCGGCTGACCCGGAAGGCAGAAAACTAGTTATTGATTTGGTGAAAAATTTCGGCAAAGTTTATCCGGTCGGACGGCTCGATTACAATACGGAAGGCTTAATTATACTGACCAACGATGGCGAATTTACCAACAAAGTCGCGTCGTCGAAAACGGTTGCAAAAGTTTACGAAGTCAAAGTAAAAGGCTTGCCGAACGAAAATGCGATCAACAAACTGCGGCGCGGAATCCGGCTCGAAGACGGATTTAAAACCGCTCCGGCAGAAATAAAAGAACTGAAACATACGGAAAATAACGGCTGGTATGAAATCACGTTGTTTGAAGGACACAATCAGCAGATCAGAAAAATGTTCGATTTCATCGGGCATTCGGTCGTCAAACTGCGCCGCATTTCCATCGGTCACGTCAAAGACGAACGAATTCCCGTCGGCGCGTATCGGGAACTCGATGCAGATGAAGTAAAAGAATTTTTTAATCCGTCCGTGAAAAAAGTTAAAATTGCCGCCGCCGCGCCCGAAAAACCCGCAGATGCAAATCGCAGAACCGTTTCGCGCCCGAACCGCACCGAAAACCGCAAGCCGCGCGGACGATAAAAAAGATAAATTTCTAACGCATCAAAGTTCTATGTTCGACCATCAGACACGAATCCTGAACGACTTTAATTCCCGCCTTCGCTAAAGTTTCGGCGACTTCATCGCTGCGAATTCCCGACTGCATCCAAACGGCTTTCGGTTTTTTCGCTAGGATGTCTTCGGCGTGATTCGCCACGTCATTCGGTCGGCGAAAAATATTGACAAGATCAATTTCCTGCGGAATATCAACCAATGCGCGATAAACTTTTTCGCCGAGAATTTCGGTCGCATCCGGGTAATAAATCGGAACGGGAACAATCTCGTAGCCGACGGTTTTCATATATTGCGGCACATAAAAAGCCGGTTGATAAGTTTCCATTTTGATGCCGACGACCGCGATTGTCTTCGTGTTTTGGAGCAGTTCGCGGATTTCCGCGTCAGATTCGAGAATGTTTTTTTGCCAATCCATCATATTTATAATGGTAAATGATGAATGATGAATGGTAAATGAAAACAGGAGGCAAAATGTCTGATTTCTGGTTTTTCCTGAAAAAGTCTCATTTTTTCGTGTATAAATACGCCCAACCGATCAGCAAAAATTGCAGCGTCAGACGGGAGTATAAAGCTGTCGGGCTGAACTCCGAAAATAGTTGCGCGTTCGCCGCCATATAAACATTTGCCGGAAAAACCGCAATCAAAAGCAGAATCAAACCGAACGCGGCAAAACGCGAAAAGCGCGGCACGAGCAGTAAAACGCCGAGCGCGATTTCAAAAACGCCGCTCAGGTAAATGAGAAAAAGATGCGCGGGCAAAAAAGGAGGCATCATTTTGAGATAAAAATCCGGGTTGATAAAATGATTCGCTCCCGCCAAAACGAAAGCCGCGCCAAAAATCCATTTTAAGATTAGTCTAATAAAATTCACTTTCGCCTCAATAATACATCAAAAATAAGCATTGTATTAATTTTTCGCTAACTCTTTGATTTATGCTTTTGGTTATGGCAAGCTAAATTTTCATTATAAAGCAATCAGATTTTAATAAACGATTATGAATTTTGAATTAAACGAAGAACAGCAGCAGATAAAAATGAGCGTCCGCGAATTTGCCGAAAGCGAAATCAAACCGCGCGTGATGGAATGGGACGAAACTCAGCACTTTCCCGAAGAATTGCGCCCGCAACTCGCCGAATTAGGTTTAATGGGCGTAATTTTCCCCGAAGAATACGGCGGCGCAGGAATGGGCTACGTCGAATATGCAACGATTATCGAAGAACTAGGGCGCGTTGACGGCTCGGTCGGTCTTTCGGTCGCCGCGCACAATTCTCTTTGCTCAAATCATATTTATATGTTCGGCAGCGAAGAACAGAAGCAGAAATATCTCGTGCCGCTCGCAAACGGCGAGAGTTTCGGCGCGTGGGGTTTGACCGAATCAAACGCCGGTTCCGACGCTTCCGGGACGCGCACGACGGCGATTCGCTCAAACGGCGGTTGGAAAGTAAACGGCTCTAAAAACTTTATTACACACGCGATTGTCTGCAACACTTTAGTCGCCGTCGCCGTGACCGACAAAGAAAAAGGCAACAAAGGCATTTCGGCGTTCATTTTCGACAAATCAATGGAAGGTTTTCGTTCCGACAAAAAGGAAAACAAACTCGGAATGCGCGCTTCGGAAACGGCTTCGGTCATCTTTGAAGATTGCTATGTGCCGGACGAAAATCGTCTGGGAAACGAAGGCGAAGGTTTTTTGCAGTCAATGCAGATTCTCGACGGCGGACGAATTTCAATCGCCGCGCTTTCGGTCGGAATCGCGCAGGGAGCTTACGAAGCGGCGATAAAATACGCGAAAGAACGTCAGCAATTCGGCAAATCAATTGCAGAATTTCAGGCGATTCAATTTAAACTGGCTGATATGGCGACGCAGATTGAAGCAGCGAGGCTTTTGACCTGGCAAGCCGCTTCGATGAAGGATGCGGGCAAAAAACTGACGCAAAAATCGGCGATGGCGAAACTCTACGCTTCGGAAGTTGCCGTCCGGGTTGCCGAAGAATCAATTCAAATTCACGGCGGCTACGGCTACACGAAAGATTACCCGGCGGAAAAATACTGGCGCGATTCAAAACTCTGCACAATCGGCGAAGGCACAAGCGAAATTCAACGATTGGTTATTGCCAAGTTACTGCTCAAAGCATAAAACCGATCAATTTTTGTTTATTTGAAGACAAAAAAGACGAGTTTTGAGACTCGTCTTTTTACATTGAAATGGAAGTAGAACAACTACATTTTTATTTGATGTCGTATGTTATCTTTGTCGCCTTTTTAGCGGCGTTAAGTATGACATCAAAATTTATTTTGCTCCATTCAACCTCCCCGATTTTAATTTCTCCTACACCGGTTAACTGTTTTTGATTATCCGAAGCAGCATTCGCGTCAAAACCGTCAATCGCAATCGTAATCCGGTCGGTTTTGTAATCACGGCTGATTTGTTTCATCAATTCACGTATTAAAACTTCTTCGTCAGCCGACGGCGCGTAGTTGGTTTCGACAAATTTATATTGAACTTCGTCAACGGTTCTACGCAAAGTATTTACTTTCGCTTCAAAATTTATCGGCAATTGCGTATCTTCGGTCGGCAAAACACAAAATGCCTCACCTTTAATTTTTATTAGATTATTTGCAATTCGAACTTCTTGAACATTGCCGAACTTTATTTTTAAATTGTTTTCAGATAACTCAACTTTCAACTTTTCCGATAAATTATCCGCCAAAATCGAATAATCAAGCGCGGCTTTATTTTTTGGCGTATAAAAATCTTCGTTTCTTGCGGATACGTTTGAAGCGAGACTCAATAAAATCGCCAGCAAAATGTTTAAATTGAAAAATTGTTTGATGTTCCTCATCGCAAATACCTCTCGCCTGTCACTTTAGCAATGAGTATGCCAGAGACATTTAACCACTGCTTTTTCGACTAAACCATTGACAAATATGAATTATCTTTGAATAGATCAAAAAAATTTCATATAAAAAACAGTCGTCAATTGCATCAAATACGGACACGGCTCTACATTAAACTTTTTTCTATTTTATCCAAAAAGGAGTTTCCTTTTGGCAATTCATCTGAAAAATGAGAAAATCTCTTTTCGCAAAATCGTCAGAATATTCTCCGGGTTAATATAGAAAAGCGTTTAGCCTCCGCACTTTTGTGAAATTGTAAAAAATGTTCGAGATTGAAAAACTTTTTAAAGGCGATACCCGTTCGATAGCGCGGGCGATCACCAAGATAGAAAACGGCGCGGGCGATGCCGCCGAAATAATGAAAGCGGTTTTTCCGCAAACCGGAAATGCTCTGATTATCGGCATTACCGGCTCGCCCGGCGCGGGAAAATCTTCGCTGGTTGATAAACTCGCGCTTTTTTATAAAGACAAAGGCGAGAAAATCGGAATTATCGCGGTTGATCCGTCCAGTCCTTTTTCCGGCGGCGCGATTCTCGGCGACCGCATCCGAATGGCGACGCTCGGACTCGACAAAAATGTTTTTATTCGTTCGATGGCGACGCGCGGCAATCTCGGCGGACTTTCGCGGACGACGGTTGATGCGGTGGCGATTCTGGACGCGGCGGGATTCGATAAAATAATCGTTGAAACCGTCGGAGTCGGGCAGGACGAAGTTGAAATCGTCAAAACCGCAGATGTTTCGGTCGTCATTTTAGTTCCCGGAATGGGCGACGATATTCAGGCGATAAAAGCCGGAATTATGGAAATCGGTGATGTTTTCGTCATCAACAAAGCTGACCGAGACGGCGTTCTACGAACCGAAAAAGAACTCGAATCGCTTTTGTCGCTCGCGCACCGCCCGGATTTTTGGAATCCGCCGATTGTCAAAACCGTCGCCACCGAATCAAAAGGCATCGAAGATTTGGCAAAAGCCATCGAAAGCTACAATGATTTTCAAAAAAGCGGTGAAAATTTGGAACGACGCAAAGCGATTGCCCGCTGGCGGCTTTTGGAACTCTTGAGGGAAAAACTTTTAAATGATGTTTTGAGCAAGAACGGGACGAACGAAAAGCTCGACAAATTAGCACTAGAAGTTGCCGAAAAGCGAAACAATCCGTATTCGGCGATTGAAGAAATTCTCAAATCAAAATGAAAATTAATCATCTCGGAATCGCTACAAAAGGAATTGACGAAGCGTTAAAATTTTGGGGAAACGCGCTCGGTTTGGAAAATGTTCACACCGAAACGGTTGAAGATCAAAAGGTGCGCGTGGCGATGCTGACGATTGGCGAGAGCCGAATCGAATTATTAGAAGCGACGAGCGACGATTCGCCGATTGCGAAATTTTTGGAAAAACGCGGCGGCGGAATTCATCACATCGCCGTCGAAGTGGAAAACATTGAAGAATCGCTGGCGAAACTAAAGCGCGAAGGAATGCGTTTAATTGACGAAACGCCGCGAATCGGCGCGGAAAATTGTCTGGTCGCGTTTGTTCACCCTTCATCAGCAAACGGAGTTTTATTGGAATTAGTGCAGAAACAATAAACATTTAACATTTATCATTTATCAGATTTCTTAAACTGATAAATGATAAATGTTAAATGTTAAATGAATAAAAAGAGAGGACTTTAAAAATTGAGCAGCTTAACAAAAATATTATTATTAGTCGGCGTAATTTTAGCCGTCGGCATCGGTCTTGTCATTTGGCAAAAAACGGTCGTCGGACACCGCGACGAAAACTTAAATAGCATTACTAAATCGGAAATGGAGCTTCTCTTAAAGGATGCCAATCCGATGATGCTGAAACGTCTGGCGGAAGACCCGGAAATGAAAAAGAAACAGGCAGAAAACCTGACGCAACTGCTCGCTCTGGCGAGTCAGGCGCGAAAGGAAGGCTTGGACAAGGGCGCGAATGTGCAGACGGAACTGGAGAATATTCGTGCCGAGTTAATCGCCGTCAACTACGACCGCGAAATTAACAAAGCAAAAGGTTCGATGCCGCCGTTCGGTTTTATCTCGGAAGACCGCGTTAAGGAATTTTGGGCGGGCGGTCACGAAGAAGAATTCAAAAAATTTATTGACACGAAACTCGCGCTTTTGAAGGAAACCAACCCGGAAATGAAAGACCGCGAAATTACCGAAGAGGAAATGACGCAAGCGAAGGATTTTTACGCAAAAATCAATATTTACGCGAAAGAATTTGCAGAAAAGTCAAAATCCGGCGAAATCACCCAGGAATTAAAAGATAAAATCGAGTTGCAGGTAAAATTGCAGCAAGCTCAATTTCTCGCTCGTCTCTACGCGCAAAAGTTAGCCGACAAAGCGAAAGTAACCGACGAAGATATTGAGAAATATATCGCCGCGCATCCCGAACTCGACCCGAAGGATAAAAAAGCGAAGGCGGAAGAATTATTAAATCGCGCCAAAGCGGGCGAAGATTTTGCTAAATTAGCCAACGAATTCAGTCAAGACCCCGGCAATAAAGACCCGAAGGGCGAATTGCAGGGCGGAATTTACAAAGATGTGACGAAAGGCAAGATGATGCCGGAATTTGAAGCCGCTGCGCTCGCGGTCGAACCCGGACAAGTCGCGCCGAATCTGGTTGAAACGCCTTACGGTTTTCACATCATCAAGTTGGAGAAAAAAGGCGCGGGCAAAGACCCACAGGGACAACCGAGCGAAACATATGATGTGCGTCATATTCTGATTATGACCGGCGTAAAAGACCCGGAAAATCCGATGTCGCGCGAAATGCCGGTGAAGGATTTCGTTCGTTCCAAACTTGAACAAGAAAAGGAAAAACAAGTTCTGGACGAAATCGTCGCCAACAACAAAGTCGAAGTTTCCGTAGATTACGCGGTGCCGCAAGTTTCGGACGAGCAAATGCAGGAATTGATGCAGAAACAGCAGCAAATGCCGATGCAGATGCCGCAAGGCGAAGAACCGCCGCCGCCGCCCGCACCGCAGGGCAAAACTCCGCCGAAACCGGCAGCTAAATAGTAGTTAGTTACAGGAAGTTGCAGGAAGTTACAGACGGTTGCGGAAAGTTGCAGAGTTGATTTTTATAACTATCTGCAACTTCCTGTAACTTCTCGTAACTTTTTGAAACTATGATTTTCGGCGATTATCGAATTGAAACGATTCCCGATACGCAGATTCGGCTCGACGGCGGCGCGATGTTCGGTGTCGTGCCGCGCGTGATGTGGGAAAAAGTTTGTCCGCCCGACGAATTAAACCGCGTCGCGCTCGCCGCTAATTGTCTTTACGTTGAAACGGCGACGGAAAAAATTTTGTTTGAAACCGGCGCGGGCGAAAAATTAACCGATAAACAACTGCAAATTTACGGAATGCACCGCGAAAAATCGCTCGCCGCCAATTTATTTGAAACGACCAGCGTTTCCGCCGACGAAATCACAATCGTCGTCAACACGCATTTGCACTTCGACCATTGCGGCGGGAACACGAAATTCAACGAACAGGGTAAAATCGTTCCCGCCTTTCCCAACGCCAGATATTTCGTTCCCGAAAACGAATTAAAACACGCTGAAAATCCGACCGACCGCGACCGCGCGACCTACAACAAAGACAACTGGGAAGTATTGCGCCGAACCGGACAACTCGAACCGAAACCGCCCGTTTACGAAGTCGTCAAAGGCATCACGATGACCGAAATGCGCGGACATAATGCGGCGATGCAAACGGTCAAAATCAAATCCGGCGGCGAAATTTTCTACAGCTTTTCCGATTTGATTCCGATGACAGCGCATCTGCCTTTGCCGTGGATTATGAGCTACGATTTGTTTCCGATGGAAACTCTCGCCAACAAAAGGAAACTTCTTCCGCAAGCGTTAAACGAAAACTGGCTCTGCTGGTTTTATCACGACGTAGAAACGCCGCTTTGCCGTTTGGCGGAAATTGACGGAAAATTAAAGGCTATTAAAATTTTAAAATCATCAAAACATAAATAATGGAACAAGTAAAAATCGGAATTATCGGCGGCAGCGGCTTATATCAAATGCCGGAATTGACGGACGTTAAAGAAGTCGAAGTTGACACGCCTTTCGGCAGACCGTCGGACGCTTTTATTATCGGGACTTTGGAAGGCGAGCGCGTCGCGTTCCTTCCAAGACACGGGCGCGGGCATAAATTAACGCCGACGGAACTTCCCTTTCGGGCGAATATCTACGCGATGAAACTTTTGGGCGTGGATTATATTTTGTCGGTTTCGGCAGTCGGAAGCCTTCGGGAAGATTACGCGCCGACCGATTTTTGTATTCCCGACCAGTTTTTTGACCGCACCAGAGCGCGGGCGAAAGAATCTACGTTTTTCGGCGAAGGAATCGTCGGACACATCACGTTCGCGCATCCGGTTTGCGCGGAACTCGGCGATATTTTGGAAGCGGCGTGCAAAACGGTTGAAAATTTGAAAGTGCATCGCGGCGGAACTTATCTGTGTATGGAAGGTCCGGCGTTTTCGACAAAAGCCGAGTCGAATGTTTATCGTTCTTGGGGAATGGATATTATCGGAATGACGAATTTGCAGGAAGCGAAGTTATCGCGTGAAGCCGAAATCGCTTACGCAACTCTGGCTTTAGTTACCGATTACGATTGCTGGTATGAAGGTCACGACGACGTTTCGGTCGAAATGGTCATCGAATATCTGACAAAAAACGTGCGAAACGCGCAGCTTGTTCTGAAGGAAGCCGTAAAAAGAGTCGCAGCGAAAGAAACGCCGAATCCGTTTAATGGCGCGACAAAAAATGCGATCTTTACCGCGTCCGAACATTGGAACGCGGAAACGGCGAAGAAACTCGATGCGATTATCGGCAAATACGCGGTGAAATAAATGCTTTTTATCGAAGAAGGTTAGTTTGAAACTAACCTTCTTCGCATTTTGCCCGACAATATTTTCAAGGTAGAATTCTTTTTAGATTTACCTCTCAAACCGTCAATTTATTCCTGTAACAGACTTGGAGAATCTATGGCAACAATCGTTGATGAGCAAGCTATCGGCACAGAAATGCGAAAGGTTGAAACCGAACCGATGAAGATAGGAATTCCGAAGGAAATTCACGCGGGCGAAGCGCGTGTCGCGGCGACACCCGACACGGCGCGAAAATTACAAAAGCTCGGATTTGAAGTTTTGATTGAAACCGGCGCGGGCGCGAACGCCGATTTTTCCGATGATTCTTATCGTCAAGCGGATTGCCGAATTGTCGCGGGCGCGGACGCTTTGTTGTCGGAAGCAGATATTATTTTGAAGGTTCGCGCGCCGGAATTGAACGGCGCGACCGGCAAACACGAAGCCGATTTGCTTTCCAACGGAAAAACGCTCATCAGTTTTATTTCTCCGGCGCAAAATCGGGAGTTAGTCGAAAAACTCGCGGCGAGCAAAGCGACGGTTTTGGCGATGGACGCGATTCCGCGCATTTCACGCGCTCAAAAAATGGACGCGCTCAGTTCGATGGCGAATATCGCCGGTTATCGCGCCGTTATCGAAGCGGCGAACGCTTTCGGGCGTTTTTTTACCGGACAAATTACGGCGGCGGGAAAAGTTCCGCCCGCGAAAGTTTTGATTATCGGCGCGGGCGTTGCCGGTCTTGCGGCAATCGGTGCGGCGCGAAGTCTGGGCGCGATTGTTCGTTCTTTTGATACTCGTCCGGTCGTCAAAGAACAAGTGATGAGTTTAGGCGCGGATTTTTTGGAACTTCAATTTGCCGAAGACGGAACGGGCGAAGGCGGTTATGCAAAAACGATGAGCAAAGAGTTTATCGAGGCGGAAATGAAACTTTTCGCCGAGCAAGCCGCCGAAGTTGACATTATCATCACGACCGCTCTCGTTCCCGGCACGAAAGCTCCGGTTTTGATTACGCGCGAAATGGTCGAAAGTATGAAGCAAGGCTCGGTTATCGTTGATCTCGCGGCGGAACAGGGAGGCAACTGCGAAGTGACAAAACCGGGCGAAGTTTACAATTACAAAGGCGTAACCGTTATCGGCTATACGGATTTGCCGAGCCGGATGGCGAATCAGTCGAGCCAGCTTTACGGCACGAATCTATGGCATCTGCTCAAGGATATGGGCGGCGCGGAAAATTTCAAAGTTGATTTGGAAGATGAAGTCGTGCGCGGCGCGTTAGTCGCGCAAAACGGCGTGGTTGTCGAGCCGCCGGTGAAGCCCGCGCTCGTCGTTCAGCCTGCGGCAAAAGCGTCGGCAACTGCGAAAACTGTAGTCGCCGAAAAAAAATCGAACGGTTTCGGCAGTTTGATTTTGATAATTTTGGGCGCGGCGGCTTTGTTCGGCATCGGTATCGGTGCGCCGTCGTCGTTTCTCTCGCATTTCACGGTTTTTGTTTTATCCTGTTTTGTCGGTTGGCAAGTCATCTGGAATGTTAAGCCCGCATTGCATACGCCTCTGATGAGCGTCACGAACGCGATCAGCGGAATTATTATCATCGGCGGAATGCTGCAAATTTCCGGTCCCGCGACTTCCGCGACGACAATTCTCGGCGCAGTCGCCGTTTTAATCGGAACGATCAATGTTTCCGGCGGATTTCTAGTCACGCAGAGAATGCTGCGAATGTTCCAAAAATAACAGTTTTTCAATAGTTTGAAGCAAAAGATAAATGTTAACCAATAATCTTTTAACCGTCGCCTATATCGTCGCCGGATCGTTATTTATTTTGAGTTTGAGCGGATTATCAAATCCCGAAACGGCGCGGCGCGGCAACATTTACGGCATTACCGGAATGCTTCTCGCCTTTTTCGCCACGGCTTTGAGTTCCGAAGTGACCGGCTACGGAATTTTGGCGGCGGCAGTTGTCCCCGGCGCACTAATCGGGGCGATTCTGGCTTCGCGCGTGGCGATGACTTCGATGCCCGAACTTGTGGCGATTCTGCACAGTTTTGTCGGCGCGGCGGCGGTTTTCGTCGGCATCGGAAGTTATCTTCAGGGCAAAAAATTTCCGACCGCGCTGGAAACAAATATTCACGACATCGAAATTTTCGTCGGCGTTTTTATCGGCGCGATTACTTTTACAGGTTCAATCGTCGCGTTCGGAAAACTTCGCGCTTTGATCAGCAGCAAACCTTTAATACTTCCCGCCCGGCATTTGATAAATATTGCGATGCTGATTGCGTGCGTTTTTCTCGGCTATCAATTTACAAATTCGGAAAACGGATTGCAGCCGCTTTTGATTATGACGGCGATTGCCTCGGTTTTGGGAATTCATCTCGTCGCGGCAATCGGCGGCGGCGATATGCCGGTCGTCGTTTCAATGCTCAACAGTTATTCGGGTTGGGCGGCGGCGGCGGCGGGATTTATGCTGTCGAACGATCTTTTAATTGTCACGGGCGCACTCGTCGGGTCGAGCGGCGCGATTCTGAGCGCGATTATGTGCAAGGCGATGAATCGCTCGTTTTTCAGCGTGATGATGGGCGGATTCGGAACGGCGACCGGCAATACGCCGACATCGAGCGACCAACCGGAAGGCGATGTCACGCCTATTTCGGTCGAAGAAACGGTTCATTTATTGACTAATGCGCGTCACGTCATTATCGTTCCCGGTTACGGAATGGCGGTCGCGCAGGCGCAGCATCCGGTCGCCGAAATCACGAAAATCCTACGCGCCCGCGGCGTAAATGTTCGTTTCGGCATTCATCCGGTCGCCGGTCGTCTGCCCGGACATATGAACGTCCTGCTCGCCGAAGCAAAAGTTCCCTACGACATCGTTTTGGAGATGGACGAAATCAATCACGATTTTCCCGAAACCGATGTCGCGCTCGTCATCGGCGCGAACGATACGGTCAATCCCGCTGCGCTGGATGACCCGAACAGCCCGATTGCCGGAATGCCGGTTCTCGAAGTTTGGAAGGCGCATTTCTCGATTGTGATGAAGCGCGGAATGGCGAGCGGTTACGCCGGTGTCGAAAACCCTTTGTTTTACAAGGAAAATACGAGAATGCTGTTCGGCGACGCGAAGAAAAATGTTGACGCGATTCTCGTCGCGCTTGCCGATCAAAACGGCAAAGGCAAATAATTCATTTAACAAACTTTTAATAATCCCGCCGCATCAAAAGGCGCAGGAGATTCACTTTTTAATTTTTTACTAACTTCTTTATATGAAAAAAGCACTTTTAATATTCAGTTTTTTCGTCACCATTTTCGCATTTTCGGCAAACGCAAACGCGCAGCGCAATATCGAACCGAAAATTGACCGCGACCCGATTCTCGAAGCCGACGCGAAACATAATCTCGGAGTCGCGCAGCAGTATTTCAAATTAAAAAAGGCTTACAAAGCCGTTTTGATGCGTTTTGAAGAAACCTTCGCCGCCTACCCTGATTTCTCGAAAATGGACGAATTTCTTTATTACGCCGGAATGAGCAGTTTTTATTTGTCCGACAACAAAGGCAAACAAAAACTAACTTCCGAGACGGACAAAAAGAAATTCGCCCCCGAAAGAATGCGCGAAGATGCGACGGCTTATCTTTCTTTGATTGTCGAAAAATATCCGCAAAGCCAATTCAAAGCCGATGCCGAAAAGATTTTGAAGGAATTGAACGCGAAAAAGTAATTTTTTCACTTATAAATGGCTAATTGTTGATTGAGCCTTTCAATTTACGGTTAGCCATTCTTTATGAACTTAAATCAGGTTACAATCTACACCGACAAACCGCAGGAAACACTCGATTTTTTTCGTAATCTCGGATTAAAATTGATTGTTGATTCGAGTCCGCGCTATGCGCGTCTGAGTTGTCCCGACGGCGACGCAACGCTTTCCATTCACGCGGCAGACGATGTTTCGACCGCTTCAAACATCGTGCTTTATTTTGAATGCGAAGACTTGAACGCGAAAGTCGAAGAACTCAAGAAACTCGGCATCGAATTTGAAACCGAACCGATTGATCAGTCGTGGCTCTGGCGCGAAAGCTATCTCAAAGACCCGAACGGCAATAAAATTTGTCTTTTTCACGCGGGCGAAAATCGCCAAAATCCGCCTTGGCGTGTAAAATAAAACCTTTTGATAATATTTTACAGGAGAAATGTTTAATAAATGTCTTTAACAGTAGTTGGTTCGGTCGCGTTCGATGCACTCGAAACGCCTTTCGGCAAGCGCGATAAGATTTTGGGCGGCGCGGGAACGCATTTTGCGCTTTCGTCGAGTTTTTTTACAAACGTCAATGTCGTCGGCGTGGTCGGAAACGATTTCGGCGATGAAGAATGGGCGGTTTTTGCGCGACATAATATTAATACGGATGACGTGGAAGTCGTCGCGGACGGCAAGACGTTTTTTTGGAGCGGGCGTTACGATTACGATATGAACACGGCGCACACGCTCGACACGCAGTTGAATGTTTTTGAAACCTTCGACCCGAAACTTTCGGAAAACTCGAAAAACGCGCGGCTTTTATTTCTGGCGAATATTTTGCCGACGATTCAGAAACAAGTCCGCGAACAATGCGAAGAAGCGGAATTTGTGGCGATGGATACGATGAATTTTTGGATTTCTTCGATGAAAAATGAACTAATCGAAACCGTCAAAGTCGTTGATTGTTTAATCATCAACGATGCCGAAGCCAGACAGTTGACCGACGAACCTAATATTCATAAAGCCGCGAAAATGATTATGGATTACGGCGTAAAAGTTCTCGTCATCAAACGCGGCGAATACGGCGCGGTGCTTTTTACCAAAGACAGCTTTTTCGTCGTTCCGGCTTATCCGCTCGAATCGGTTTTCGACCCGACCGGCGCAGGCGATACTTTTGCAGGAGGTTTTATGGGCTATCTCGCGTCGCAGGTCGAAATTACTGATGATGCTTTGCGCCGCGCAATGATTTACGGTTCGGTGATGGCTTCGTTTAACGTCGAAAAGTTCGGCACGGAACGGGTTGACGCGCTCAAGCAGGAAGAAATCAACGAGCGTTTTCGCCATTTCAAGCGAATGACGCATTTTGAAGAAATTCCGTTTGAAAAATCAGTTTCAGCTTAAATAAACAATCAAATTACCAATGGCGAATCGGCAACAGTATTTGGAAAGTTTGACTTAAAGACTTATTCTATTTACTATTCACGATTCGCCGTTTACTTTTTTTAAATTATGCTTGAAAACAAAGTTGGAATGATTTTTGGCGTGGCAAACAAGCGTTCGATTGCGTGGGCGTGCGCCGAAGCGTGCGCCGCGAAAGGCGCGAAACTCGCCTTTACATATCAAGGCGAGCGGCTGAAAGAAAACGTCGAAAAATTGACGAAGGATTTGCCGGATTCGCTCGTCGTGCCGTGCGACGTAACGAATCAGAGAGAAGTTGACGCGGCTTTTGAAACGGTCGGCAAAAAATACGGCAAACTCGATTTTCTGATTCATTCAATCGCGTTTGCGCCGAAGGAAGCTCTCGAAGGCGAGTTTTTAACGAC
>JALYQJ010000242.1 GCA_030855875.1 Acidobacteriota bacterium | reverse complement strand
AAACCTTTTTCACTCGCGGCTTTGCGCGAACCGCAATTTACCAGATCGTTGTATGAAACGATTTCGGCGCGGATGAAGCCGCGTTCAATGTCCGAGTGAATTTCGCCCGCCGCCTGCGGTGCTTTCGTGCCGATTGGAATCGTCCACGCACGAACTTCTTTTTCTCCGGCGGTCAAGAACGACATCAAGCCGAGCATTTTGTAGGCGGATTTGATTAATTTATCAACGCCGCTTGACGTTACGCCCAAATCGGCGAGAAATTCCGCGCGTTCGGCTTCTTCGAGCGCGACGAGTTCGGATTCGAGCTTGGCGCAGATCAAAACGACTTCGGCTTTTTCTTTGGCGGCGTGTTCGCGGACGGCGTTGACGTGCGCGTTATTTGAGGAATCCATCAAAGTTTCTTCGTCAACATTGGCGGCGTAAATCGTCGGTTTGGTCGAAAGCAGAAAGAATTTTTTGGCGATTAACTGTTCTTCTTTTGAAAGTTCGATGGCGCGCGCCGGACGACCTTCTTCGAGCGCGGGCTGGATTTTGTCAAGAACTTCAATTTCGGCTTTCGCGTCTTTGTCGCCTGCTCTTGCGGCTCTTTGCGCTTTGTCGCGGCGTTTTTCGACCGATGCAAGGTCGGCGAGCGCGAGTTCGATTTGAATCGTTTCAATATCGCGGATCGGATTGACCGAACCTTCGACGTGAATGATATTTTCGTCTTCAAAACATCTGACAACCTGAATAACCGCGTCGGTTTCGCGGATATTTGCCAAGAATTGATTGCCCAAACCTTCGCCTTTCGACGCGCCGCGCACCAAACCTGCGATGTCAACGAATTCGACGGTCGCGGGAACGACTTTCTGCGCCTTGTTCATCTTTTCCAAAACCGCGAGACGTTCGTCCGGCACGGCGACGACACCGACGTTCGGCTCAATCGTCGCAAAGGGATAATTCGCCGCAAGCGCGTCTTCGGCGGCGGTCAAAGCATTAAAAAGTGTAGATTTTCCGACGTTGGGCAAACCAACGATTCCAGCTTGTAACATAAGATTTCAAATTCCAGATTCCAAATTTCAAATTGGTTATTCTACCTTTCAAAAAGTCCAAAGTCTAAAGTCCAATGTCCAAAGTCAAATCTGTTTTCTGACTTTGGACATTGGACTTTAGACTTTAGACTCGATGTTTACTGCGGCAGATACATATTCGGAATCGGTTTGTCAGCCGAAAGACCGAAGCCGACGGCGTGAAATCCGTTCGCGCTTTGAAGCAGATACCACGCGCCGTTTGACGGGCGAAAAACGGCGATGTCGGCTTTGTTGTCGCCGTCGAAATCGCCCGTCACCGGCAAATCGCCGGCAAGTCCGAACTGCTGGATTGAAATTCCGGCGGTCGTCTGCAAAATATACCAGATTCCGTCGCGGTAAACCGCAAAGTCGGTTTTGCCGTCGCCGTCGTAATCGCCCTGCGCCGGTTTATCGGTCGAAATTCCGAATCCGGTCGCGGTAAAATTTCCGTCCGAACTTTTCAAAACATACCAAACGCCGGTCGAAGGTCGCCAAACCGCGATGTCGGCGCGTCCGTCGCCGTCGTAATCCGCCGGAACGGGTTTGTCTTCGCTCAGACCGAACTGGACAATCGTGAAAGTTCCGCGATTGTCGCTGTTGGCGATATACCAGACTCCGGTCGAAGGGCGGAAAACTGCGACATCGGTTTTGCCGTCGCCGTTATAATCAGCCGGAACCGCGATGTCGCCGCTCGCGCCGAATTGTCTCGCGCCGGAGAATCCGGCTTTCATCTGCATATACCACGTCGAATCGGCGGGGCGAAAAACAGCCGCGTCAGTTTTACCGTCGCCGTCGTAATCGCCGGGCGCGGGAACGTCCGAAGCATTGCCGAACGCGATGCCGCCGAAGACGGAATTCGAGCTGGTTATCAAATACCAGATGCCGGTTTCCGGTCGGTAAACGCTTAAATCGGTTTTGCCGTCGCCGTCGAAATCAGCCGTTTTATTTTTCGCAATTTTAATTCCGGCGACCGGACCGTTGGCGATATTGCCGTCAATATTAAAAGTTACGCCGCCCCATGTTTCGTTGTGCGGAGCCTGATATTGTTTGATGCGCTGATAATTCGACCAGATATTATCGGGCAGAGCGGGCGACGGCGGCGCGTAATACCAGACCGACGGGACATTATCCCAACGCGCCATCCAAATCGCGTCCATCCGGCTCGCGGCGGGAATATTCACCCAATCGGCGGCGGCGTTCGTCGGCGAACCGTAAACGCCCGAAATATAATTTCGTTCTTTCAAACGATCCGTCCAGCCTTTCAAAAATGCGTTGACCGACGCGCGGCATCCGGGCGTGGCAGACGTTTCGTCGTAACGCTCCATATCGTAATAAAGCACGGTGCCTTGCGTCAGTCCGAGATTATTCGCGTCCGAAATGGCGATGTCGGCTTCGCCGCGTCCCTGCGTTTCGGCGGTTGCCGGATCGGAACTGTGTTTCGATGAATTCGTGCTGACCGAACACGGAGCCTGATAACCGACGATTGTCGGAATCAAACCCCAGCCCATCGCGGAAACCTGATTGACCCAAGCCGCCGTCAATTGCGGTTGCGAACATCCGCGATTTCTGCCGGATATATAAATATTGGAATCGTAAAATGGCGACGTATTCCACCACGTCTGCATTTGCGAAACCGGCGCGGCGGTGCATTTGTCAAAACCCCGATTAAGGCTGATGCGCGTCGAGCCGTCCGGCGCGGCGCGGGCAAAAACGGAATTATTAATTTCGAGTGCGGCGTTTTCCCGTTCGATACGGGCGAGATTTTTGATCGGCGCGGGCGTGATTTCCTTTACTCCCGCAAAAATTCGCGTTTCCTGAAAACATCCGCTTTTGTATCCGGCACATTCGCCGCTCGATTTCAAAGACCAGCGCGAATCGGTTTTTATTTCATTATCAGAGCTATTTTTGCGAATCGAACGGCTCAGATGCTCCCAATTGTTTCCGCCGTCCCGACTTCGATAAACAGATTCTCCGCGAAAATTGGAACTCGTCGGAAGCGGCAGTGAAAGCGATAAATTATTGCCGCTAAACTGCAAAACTGCGTTTTCCAAATTCGCTTCGATCAAATCTTCGTGTCGTAAATCAATTATGGTTTTCGTCCACGAAAAACCGCCGTCGTTCGTTCCGGCTAGTTCCAGACGGGTATTTCGTTCGTCAAATAAAATCGCCCAACCTTTATTTTCAGTCGCAAAAGTCACCGCGCTGATCGTTTCGCCCGAATCGCTCGGCAAAACGATTTCGCGCCAGTTCGTGCCGTCGTCATCGGTGCGGAAAAGCGTTTCGCCGGTGTAAACAACGCCGGATTTTTCGCCGAAAGTCTGAATGTTTTTGATTTGAAAATTCGGCGAAACGCTCTGATCGGTGGTTGATTTGGAACGCTCGAAAGCGTTGATAATGCTTTGATTACTGAAAGGATTGCTCTTTAATTGCTGCACGTTCGCCGAAAAACTCGTCACGACTGCAGACAAAATAAACAACGACGCGAAGAAGATTACATTTTTCATAATTGAACCTCGAAACCGACGGATATTTGAAACTCTGATGTGTGGACGGGAAAAGTATAAATTATTCCGATACCTTTTTCCAAACTTTCCACACTTAAAAACAGCTTAAAATTTTGTCGAAAAGAAAAAATAATGTAATTTATATCTGGCTAAGTTTCGGTTCCGCGCAATTTTTAAAAATTAAAAAACAAACGATGACTCTGCTGAAAAAAAACGCGAAAATATGTTTTTGTCTTTCACACTAATTTTACTTATCACATTCGGCGGTCTGGCGTTGACGTATCTTTTCGCCGAAGACGAGCCGATTTTGTGGCGGTTGGCGGCGGGAAATATCGTCGGTTCGGCGGTTTTCGGTTTGGTCGGATTCGTCGTCGCCAATTTTTTCGGACTTTCGGCGGCAACCGTTACAATCGCGCTTCTGATCGCGCTTTCGCCTTTGCTTTTATTTCGCAGAAAAAGATTTCGCCGCAGATTTTGGGGCGACTGGAAACAGGCGATTCACCGAAATCAGGGCGTAAACGCTAAAAAAATCCGGCGGCTGGCGTATTATATTTTCTTTTTTCTGCTGTTCGCGTTTTTCTTCGACCGCGCGATGTTCGAGATGAATGACGGTATTTACACGGGCGGATCGCAAAACTTAGGTGATTTGCCGTTTCATCTCGGCGCGATTTTTTCGTTTACCGAAGGCAGTAATTTTCCGCCGCAAAATCCCTCGTTTGCCGGTGCGAAATTTTCTTATCCGTTTATCGCCGATTTTCTGTCGGCGTGTTTTGTCAAACTCGGCGCGAATGTGAAAGACGCGATGCTCATTCAAAATATCTTTTGGGCTTTTTCGCTGCTCGTCATTCTGGAAAGATTCGTTTTCAAGTTCACGAACAAACGCTTTGCCGCAAAAATCGCGCCCGCGCTTTTGTTTTTCAGCGGCGGATTCGGCTTTTTGTGGTTTCTTAATGATTTCTGGCAAAGTTCGCAGGGGTTTTTCGATTTTCTGCATAAACTGCCGCGCGATTACACAATCGGCGAAAAATTTCGCTGGGGAAATTCGCTCATCACACTTTTTATCACGCAGCGCAGCCTTCTGATCGGAATGCCGCTGACGATTATCGTTTTGCAGAAACTCTGGACGATTTTTAACCACGCGCCGAAGATTTTAGAAGAAGAGGAGAAAGGGAGAAAAGGAGAAAAGGAGAAAGAACGGGAAAAACGAGAAAATTACAATATCAAAACCGATGCGAATGACCGGCAAAACTCCTCTTTTCCTCTTCTCCTCTTCTCCTCTTCTCCTTTTCTCGTCGGCTTGCTCGCCGGAACGCTGCCTTTGATTCATCTGCACAGTCTGGTGGTTTTGTTTGTCGTCGCGGCGTTTTTATTTTTTATCAAACCGAAAATTCGTCGTGAATTAACGGCGTTCGGCATCGGTGTCGGGCTGATTGCCGTTCCCGCGCTGCTCTGGACAATGGCGGGAAGCGCGACGCGAACGAGCGAGTTTTTCGGCTGGCATTTCGGTTGGAACAAAGGCGCAGATGGAAATTTTATCTGGTTCTGGCTGAAAAATACGGGAATTTTTATTCCAATTTTGATTGCGGGAATTTACCTGATTTATTCAGCGCGAAAGGGCGGAGAATCAGAGATTAAAAGCGAAAAGCGAGAAGCGAAAGAAAAAAATGATGCGGAAATACAATCGCAAAGCGCAAATCAAACTTCACGAATTCTTTTCTATTTACCGTTCATTTTTCTGTTTTTACTTTCAAACGCTGCCAAACTCGCGCCCTGGGAATGGGACAATATTAAAGTTTTAATTTACTGGTTTGTCGGTTCGCTTCCGTTTGCGGCTTTTGCGCTGGCGTGGTTATGGCGCGGAAAAGTTATTTTGAAAATCGCCGCCGCCGTTTGTTTCGCGGTTTTGATTTTCGCCGGGAGTTTAGACGTTTGGCGCGTCGTGTCAGAGCAAATTAACTACAAAGTTTTTGAAACGGACGCAGTGGCAATCGCAAGAGACATAACACTTAGAACGCCGCCGAACGCCTTGTTTTTGAACGCTCCGACTTATAATTCGGCGATTGTTTTGTCGGGCAGACGCTCTCTGATGCGCTATCCCGGACATCTTTCGTCGCACGGAATAGATTACGCCGAACGCGAAAACGATTTAAAAAGAATTTACGAAGGCAGTGCCGACACCGCATCTTTGCTGCGAAAATATAACATTGAATACGTTTTGATTTCGCCCGAAGAACGAAAATCACTGGCTGTCAACGAACAGTATTTTGCAAAATATCCGATACTCGCCGAAAGCGGGCTGTATCGCGTTTATAAAATAAAGTAACTATCGAACAACGATTAAAAATTTCAGAAAAATGAAGGAACAGGAATTTAAAACAAACGACAGCCAGCCGCGAACGATTGATAAAGTTTGGCTCGTAAGCTGTTTTTTTATCACGGCGATTGCCGCCTTTTTGCGTTTTTTTTGGCTCGAACTAAAACCTTTGCATCACGACGAAGGAGTGAACGGGCATTTTCTGACGACGCTTTTCCGCGACGGCATTTATCGCTACGATCCGGCGAATTATCACGGTCCCGACCTTTATTACTTCGCGCTCGCGTTCTCGAAAATCTTCGGCTTAAATACAATCAGCGTTCGTTCGAGCGTGGCAATTTTCGGCGTGTTGACGGTAATTCTGGCGTTTTATCTGAAAAATTACATCGGCAGAACCGGCAGTCTCGCCGCCGCTTTTTTTCTCGCGCTGTCGCCCGGAATGGTTTACATTTCGCGTTATTTTATACACGAAATTATCTTCGTATTTTTCAGTCTGGCGATTGTCGTCGCCGTTCTGCTTTTTATCGAAAAGCGCAAAGCGGGAATCGGCGCGATTATCTGGATGGTTGTGCTTCTGCTCGTCTGTTTTTTGCCGTCGGCTTTGACGCTTGCCAACACGCTCGGCAAAACCGAAGCGGCAATCTGGGCGTTTCGGCTGGCGTTTTTTCTCGTGGAAGCCGCGCTCGTTTTTTTTGTTATCCGAATGCTTTTAGCGTGGGACGAAGGCAGCCCGATTTATCTGATTCTCGCGTCGGCTTCGGTCGTGCTGCTTTTTGCGACGAAAGAAACGGCTTTTATCACAATCGGAACGATGCTGATCGCGTGTGAGTGCGTTTGGCTGTGGCGAAAGATTTATCTGGGTGCAATTGGCGAACCGCCGCCGAACGAGATCGAGCCGGTTGATCTAACGTGGAGTGTTTTTCGCGCGAAATTAGGCGACAAAACGAATTTAATTTTGATGATTTCCGCCGTCACGCTCGTGTTTATATACGTCGGAGTTTTGTTTTTCTCGTCGTTTTTCACTTACTCGGAAGGTGTGCAGAAGGCGTTTGAGGCTTACGCGATCTGGACGAAAACCGGCTCGAAAGACCACACCCAAAACGGTTTGTGGGGTTACGTTAAATGGGGAATGAAAATCGAAGCACCGATTATGATTCTGGCGGCGGTCGGCAGCATCGTCGCGCTCGTCAAAGCCCGACATCGTTTTGCAATTTTCACAGCTTTTTGGGCGTTCGGCATTTTTCTCGCTTACACGCTTATTCCGTATAAAACGCCGTGGCTTATGCTTTCGTTTTTGCTTCCGATGTGCATCGCTGCCGGTTACGCCGTCAACGAATTGCTGCGTTCGACGGACATCGCGCAGAAAATTCTCGGCGGCATTCTGACGCTGGTTGCAATCGGCGTTCTCGCCTATCAAACCTACGATTTGAATTTCGAGCGTTACGACGACGAAGAAATGGTTTATGTCTACGCGCACACAAAACGCGGGTTTTTGGATTTAATTCGGCAAGTAAAATATTACGCCGAAAAAAGCGGCAAAGGCACCGATGCAACTATCGAAATAGTTTCGCCCGATTACTGGTCAATGCCTTGGTATATGAACAGTTACAAAAACGCCAATTTTCACGGGCGTTTTGTTGACGCAAACACGGCGGAGATGATTGTGGCGAAAAAAGGCGAACAGGACGCGGATGTGCGTTCGCGCTATTCGGCGCATTACAAATTCGCCGGAAACTACCCGCTTCGTCCGGGCGTTGATTTAATGCTTCTGGTGCGAAGAGATTTAGCCGATTCGGACGCGACCGAGCTTTACGAAATCACAAAAGACGCGCCGCCGATGCCCGATCTTAAAAAAGGCGGAATGGTTTTAACCGATTCGAGTTCCGAGAGCAATTCAAATAAAAAATAAAAGCGGATTGACGTGGGTTTCACTTTTTTTCGCTTCTTAACACCCGCCAGAGGTAAAGCGTGATTATCGAGCCGAATACGAGATACGAAACAACGTCGAGATATTTTTCGATTTCGCGGAAATTGCTTGCCAGAAAATAACCGGCATAAGCCAGAAAACTCGTCCAGATTGCCGAGCCGAGAATCGTAAAAAACAGAAACGAAAGCAGATTCATCCGGTTGACTCCCGCCGGAATCGAAATAAACGAACGAATTCCGGGAACTAAACGACAGAAAAAAACCGCCCACGCTCCGTATTTATCAAACCATTTCTGAGATTTCTCAACGTCTTCACGGGAAAGCGTCAGCCATTTCCCGTGGCGGTCGGCAAAATCCTTCAACCTTTCTTCGCCGAGTCTGCTTCCCAAATAATAAAGCGGCAGCGCACCGATCACCGAACCGAGAGTTCCTGCAATGATAATTCCGACGAGCGAAAATTTGCCTTGCGTCACCATAAAACCGGCGAGCGGCATAATAAATTCGGAAGGAATCGGCGGAAAAACATTTTCGACAAACATCAAAAAAACGATGCCGAAATATCCGCCCGAATTGATCAAACTCATTATCCATTTCGTCATCGAAGCCTATTTTATCAAATTTGCCGCAGTTGCAATTTTTATTTCAAACAACAGATAGTTTTGTTTGAGCCAGACTCGCCCAACCGGAAGTGTCAACGAAAATTTCGTTCATTCGTTTTCGCCGCGCAGTTCACGCATCAAATTTTCGCCGAGATATTTGTCGTGATTGTCCGCCCAATCGGGAACATCGCTTCTGAACGCGCCGACAAATTCGTCCAACGGGTCAGCCGTCGGTTGCGGCTTTTTCACCGCCAATCTTTCGAGCGCGATTTCTTCAACCTTGCGCCCTTCCGCTTCGGCTTCTTCGACGATTGGCTGATAAATACTTTCGGGAACTTCTAATAAAAGTGAATGTGTTATCTTTCTCACCTCTCAAACGCATTTTAACTTAAAACGCTGATAATTAAATTTTATTCGGGTCAACAGCGACGATACCGATGCTCGAATAACGCGCAAAATCTGAAGTGTTGAAAGTTAAAATATGCGTAACTTGATGCACTAACATCGCCGCGACGATTCGCGCGTCGTGAACCTGAACGCCCGACACGCCGAAACTAAAAACCAATTTTCGCCATTCCTGATGCACTCGCGCATCGTCGGGCAAAAGCGGAAAAATTCTTTCAATCAAGCGCAGAAAAAAGTCGGCATCGGCGATGGGAAAACCGAAGCCGTTGTTCTTAACGGGACGAGTGGCGACGTTCCAAAACTCGACGCTGGTTTGCGGAACGATGAAAACTTCATCGCCGCGCTTTTTCACGGTTCTGACGGTTTGTCTGACTGTTCTGTGCTGCGGGTTTTGCCGGATAGCAAAACGTAATGAGAAATTAGTATCAGCGAGATGAATCATAAATGGTCTTCGTAAATCCCCTCACGACTCATCGCGTAATCGGAAAGCGGCTTGGCATCTTTGGGCAGACGCTTTTCAAATTCGTCGGCTAAAAGGTCGGCGAGTTGTTCAAACTCATCATCGTCGAGATTTTTATCCGACCAAAGCAGTGCCAACATTTCGGCGGCTACGTCTTCGGCTTTTTTACCCTTTTGTTTTGCCTCTTTGCTTAACGATTGATAAACGGCTTCCGGCAATTCTATGGTCATCGAATGTGTCATCTTTCTCACCTCTTAATTATTCATAATCGGCAAATCGTGTCCGAGTTTCGAGCCGACCAAAACCCAATCTTCCAACACGGAGCGCAGTTCGTCTTTGCATTCGCGCAAGGCGGCGGCAAAAAAGCGACCACGCCTTTGCTCGACGGAATGCGCCCGAAAAACGTGCCGTCTTCCAACTTGTCGTATTCGGCTTGCGACAAGGCGCGGTCAAAATAATCGCTCAAAATATATTGTCCGGTCATAACAGATTTATTTTATCATTATTCGCAAACGCATTTTACCGCCGCGCTTGTTCGAGTCAATCGTGATGTAATCTTGGTAATTCATTTTATTTTTGTTATTTATCTTTAATTTGCACAGTAATTGGAAAATCTGTGTTTCCTTGTTTTGTAAAAAGTCTCACTAAAATTTTCTCTTCTTCCCAAAGAACAAGTTCATCACTATTTGAAGAGTCCAAGGTGATTCTGTATGAATCGTAAGAATTAGGAAATAGAGTGGGAAAATCAGGCATCATGTGTAAATACTCTCCCGTAGGCAGCTTGGTTGTTTTCACTTCCTCATTTCTACAACGACAAAGTTTTTTTGCTAAAATGCCGATTTTGAAATCCCCTGATCCGTAAGTATTCATTGATGAATTAAAAATTGTAATTTCGGGATGTGGAACTTGAGTAAAACTAATTGCGTGTATTGCCTTTCCGGAAGCTAAATTTTCACGATTTAAGTAAAGTTCTAAACCTGACTTATTATCAGGTGATCCAACGGGCGGATTTTCAATATAATACCTAACCCTTTTTTCAATTTCATCACGAAGAATTGAGATTTTTGAGCCGTAAACAATATGTGGAAAAGGTTTTAAGTCAAAAGGAATATCATCTTCCTTTTGAGTAAGTAAAATAGTTAATTTTCCTAAGGCGTGAGCGTATCCAACTTCGTAGAAAACATTGGGATTTCGCCCTGTCATTTCGGCAATTAGGAAGTCGGCTTTTGCTATTTGGTTGTAAACACGGTCTAGAATTTTCTCATTAAAAATTTGTTCATCCACACGCTCGCAATAAGCTCCAGCTTTATCACAAGCCTCTTTAATTCCTATACGGTACACGTCATCAAATTCTTCGCTGAAGGGCATAAGGACAAAACAAAAAGGTTTTGGTACTGTATATCTAGAGTTTGTCATAAAATTAAATCTCTTGTTTATAAAATAGTTCAATATATAATCTAAATCCTAATATTCCCAATCGTCTCAGTCTTCTTCTCCGAAGTTGGTTTTAGATACGACGCATTTTCGTGAAATTATTCATCTTGCAGCCACAGCGCGTCATTGCGGTCTTTCGCTCTGCCGGTTGATTGTTTGTTGATGAGTAATTGAGTTTTGCCGATGACAGGAATCTGTAAGTTTTCGATTTCGACTGTTTTATGTTCTTGCCAAGCCGCCTCAAATTCAACCCCGTCAATCTGCGTAATGACATCAATGCGGCTCGGAACGAGACCGATTTGAAAAACCATTCCGGGCGTTTTCAAATCTTCGATGTTTAAATCAAAAAGCGGCGCGCCGAAGATTTGTAAGGCTCGCCAAACTTTTTCGGCGTTTTCGTCCGAACAGCGAATCCACAAATCAATATCGCCCGTCGCGCGAACGTAGCCGTGAAAAGCCATCGCATAACCGCCGACCACGAGAAACTCAACTTTCTCTTTGATAAACGCGGATAATATGTCTTTGAAGTTCGGGTTCAGCAACGGTTTCTCCTTTGAAAGCCCAGGCATCGAGCGCAAGCTGCCACATCATCGCCCAACGCTCGGCGGCGGTCGTATTTTTCAAATCGTCGGATTCGTCTTTGAGTGAGATTTTGCGGATTTGAATATTTCTCTCTAAAACTTTCATAAACTCGATTTTATCACGAAAATTATATCCTGAAGTTGCCGATTTTTTCAGTCTTTTTATCCGAATCGGGTTTCAAATAAGGTGCGTTATCCTGTTCGCGTTTATCCAAAGAATCGGTCGAATGCCAGCGCATCCATTCCGAAGGCGCGTCGAAGGTTTCGCCGCCGTGTTGGGTTAGGCGTTGGCGGATGCGGCACATCACGGGCGTGTTGATGCCGACTCCTGAGATGACGGCTTGACCTTTGGTGAGGGCGGGAAGTTCGGCGAGCATCGCACGTCCTGCGCCTTCGACCGATTGGGCGACGGTTTGCTGGTCAATCGGGTTGACGATTCGCATAATGATTTGCGTCATACATTGCGAGAGAACGTCTTGATCCAATTTTCCCGGTCGCTGCGTAATTAAGCCGATACCGACTCCGAATTTTCTGCCTTCCGACAGAATTTGTTTGAGAATATTGGTAGACACAACGCTCGTTCCGGCGGGCGCAAAACGGTGCGCTTCTTCTAATAATGTGAAAACCGGATAATCAACGAAATCGCCGCGTTCTTTCGGGATTTCGCCGCGCACGACCGACATTCGGGCTTTGTTGACGCGGCGGAGAAGCGCGCCGACGATCACTTGCTGCTCGTGCTGTTCGATGTCGGATAATTGCAAAATCGTGCAGCGTCCCGGACGGAAAAGCTCGTTTAATTCGATGTGTTCGCTTGACGTGAAAATGCTGTCGGATTTTCCGAAACGCGAATCCATCCGCCACAGCAAACCATCTATCGAAGATGCGTTGCCGCCGTCTTTTTTCTCGTCGCCAAATTTCTGCGCGTTCACTTCGTCGCGCAAATCGTGATAAGCGTAGGCGTAATCCTGCCGTCGTTCGGCTTTCAGGCGTTCGCGCAAACTCGTAAAAGCCTGCGAGAGAAAATGCGCCATTTTGTCCGAAGTTCCTTCGGGCAAAAGATATTTCACGTCGGCTTCGGTGAGAGTTGAAAAGCGGACTTTGATTTTATCGGGCGTGAAAATTTTGACTTCGGGACGATAACCGTCGGAGGCAAAAAACTGCGCGTCGCCCATAATCGAACTCATCGTGTGATATTCGCCGTGCGGGTCAACGATCAAAACGGCGGCGCGATTGTGCGGCTGCATCAATTCTTCGACCAAAACGCCCGCCGTGTAAGATTTTCCCGAACCTGTCGAAGCCAGAATCGCCAAGTGAGTTGAAACAACGTCTTTGACCGATAAAACGACGGGAACTTCGCCCTGTTCTCTGGTCAAAAGGCTGCCGATGTGCGCCGCGCCGGTTTCAGCTGATTTTTTCGGGCTGAGCATCTGCGACAAAGTTTCGCTCGAAGCGAGATAAATCGCGTCGCCCGGATTCGGCGGAATACGCGGATTGACGAAATCTTTTAGCGTGTGGCTGAAATATCCGATTGTTTCGACCGTAATTTCGTAAATCTCGCAGCCGTCGCCGTCGAGTCCGATTAAAGCCGAAATCATCGCGGGCGGCGTGTTCGGGTCGGACAGAAAAACGTCGGGCAGATTTCGCACGAGTTTTCGACTTTTAATTGTGCCGATAATCTGCCGTTTTTCGTCGCCGACATCGGCGCGGTAATAAACGAATTCACCGATGCGCGTTTTCTTATTGTCTTTGGTGATAAAAAGGTATTCGTGCGGCATTTCGCCGGGTCCTTTGACCGTGCCGGTTAGGAAATCTGTTGTCATAATTTTTATCGAAAAGAGTAAATTTACAGAAAATTATATCACGATGAAATTAGAAATTTGATTGATGAAATTATGACGAATACTTTCCGTTCGATTAATCCTAAATTTTGTCGTTTTTGCCGAAAATCTTCAGTGTGGAAATTATCGTTGGAAGTAAATTCGGCGTTGTGTTACTTTGGTAAACTATCGCCATCGGCGTGTGTTATTTTTGAAGTGATCCATTTTGATTCGATTTAATAATTTTTTTGGGGAAACTATCGTTATGCAAAATTATGTCGCGCAATTTTTAATTGTTTTACTTTTGTTCGTTTCCGTGTCGCCGGTTGCGGCGCAGACCGGAGATTGGAACGCGCTCACATCGCAAGTCAATAATGAGGTCGCCGTTAAAGCCGAAAATC
>JALYQJ010000154.1 GCA_030855875.1 Acidobacteriota bacterium | reverse complement strand
TTAGAAAACGTATTTGTTCGCCGCAATCAAAGTATCGGCAACTTTCTGCCGTGCCGCCATATTATTATTGATAATGAAAAAGCATTAGCAAAAAACTAATTATTCGTCCGGGTTTATTATACCGAAGGTAATTTAGATGTTGGATTTTCTCTTCTTTTAATAGCTTTTACTTCTTTATCAAAATCCGTTTCTATATTTGGTTCGCTAAGTATATGACCTGTTTCTATTTCTTTTGAAACAACTTTTTTAACTTTGTTTGAAGTGTTCTTCAAACTATATGTAGTATCGTTCAAGTCTTTATAAATTAAGCTAATAATGAGAAATTTGTTGATAGTTTTATTCTGCCCGTATTCTTCTATATCCTCTGTCAAAATAGATGTAGAGTGATTGACATAGATGTTATCCGATTCAAACAAAAACGAATTTATTTCTTTTTGTATATTTTGATCAAATGAAAGCTTATCGTCTTGAGATATTTTAACTCTAAAAATTTTATGCTTAGTTACTGACATAGTTTTCGATTCCTTTCACTTTTGACTTTATTTTATCAAGAATTTTGTAGCAGTTTTCCAATGCTTTGTTCTTATCTTTTTCATCCATTGAATCAATTGTGTTAAGCAAATTTCTCATTACGTCTTGCTTGGTTATACTTGCACTATTCTTTTTTTCATCAGAGATAAAACTTTTATAGTGAACTGATAATTGATTGATTAAAGGCATTGGAATTGGTTCCTTCAACTCGAAGTTCTCAAAATCTTTGTCAAAAACTTCTAAATTTTTTAGAGAATTACAATAACTATTAAAAGCATCAACATACAGGTTTTGAGGAAATAAGTCTTCAAAAGTTCTATCTTGATTATCCTTAAAGACATCATTAACTTCCAAAAATTCCCAATTTTTCTCAGTCATTGTATTGGTATAACCTTTTTTCATTTTCTCTTTTCTCGCTTCTTCGTCACTATCCATAAAAACGAGTCCTGACAAATTCAAATTGTTTTTACCTAAGTAGTTCAAGGATTGAGACATATTTGTAACGCCGTCAGCATTGTAGATATTTAACCATTCTAATTCTTGATATTTTTCAATTTGGAAAAGTCTATGAAAAGCGAGTTTTTCCGTTGCTCCTTCAACTACCAAATTTATATCGCCAATGAGGAAGCTATCATTTAACAAAATTCCTAATTCTTTTCTTAAAATTTGATATTTGTTCAAATAAGTTTTTCTCTTTATTTTTGTGCCTTCCAGAGAAGATTTATCAACAAACACGAGTGAATCTATACAGTTTCTAACCGTCAAAAATGGATTATGTGTTGTGTAAATGATTTGACTTGATTCTGTAATTTCATCAAAAGATTTCAACAAATCTTTTGCGCCGTTTGGATGAAGACTACCGCCCGGTTCATCGAGCAACAAAATCGTATTTTTGTTCTCATTTTTTACTTTTGACCACAATTTGTTGATAAGAAATGAGAAATAGTAGCGGAAACCGGGACTTCTTTCTTCTATGGCAAAACTTTGACCGGAGCCATCTTTAATTACGAGGCTAAGTTTATTATCTCTAATCGTTCGTAAATTTACCTTGATGCTTTCATCCTGCTTATAATGTTTTTTCAGAATCACATTTAATCTATCTTCGATTGTTGCGTGGAATGTTGATAAAAATAGATCATCTGAACTATTAAGCAAATTCAAATCTTTACAGCCGCCGACATAAAGAAGTCGCCTAAAAGTTTCAAACTTTCTGTCATTTCCTAATAAGTCTTCGACCGTAGCCGCTTCAATCAATAGTTCTTCGTTTTCATAATATTCAATGTTTGGATAAATTTCTTTACAAAAAGTATTGATAAATTGAGATTTCTGTTGAGTTACCTTCAAAAAATCAAATGAAAATTTTTCTCTATCACTTAAAGTTAGAGAAATATTAGAAAGTCCGTTTCCCCATCTTTTGACCTGCAAATAAATTTTTTCGGCATCTTTTGAACCTCCAAGCAGTTTTGTATCAAACATAGGGCTAAGTTTTTCAAAACTGTTTTTTGTAAGTTGGAATACTCCTGAAATTATTGGAAATCCATTTGGATAATTTACTGAGCTTTTATTAATGAAATTAGTCTGTAAATCCGTTTCCAAAAAGTCTAAATAACTTATAGCTTGAATTATGCTTGATTTGCCGCACTCGTTTTTACCAACCAAACATAATTGATTAGTATTAATTTCGAGTTTTTCGTGCTTTATTGATTTGAAGTCAAATACTTCTACCTTAGTAAGTTTCATATTATTTGGGGTAATAACTAAGTTTAATTACCACAGAGATCAATTGTTGATTATTGGTTATAATTTTTATATCTTCTTGGTCAATTTTTCCAATTTTGTCATTATTTTCTTCGAGAAATAAATCCCTTTCTATAACGGCACTATCAATAGCTTTTTTTTTTGATTCCAACTAAAATTGAGTTCATCACTTGATGTGAAGTAAATTGTTTTTTTCATAGTATTATTTTCGCTAAATTACAGATTGAAATCAACATAATTAAATCCCTACTAATTTACAAACAAAAAGTCCGAAGCATTTCTGCCTCGGACTAATCCAAAATTCATAATCCAGCATCTAAAACTAAAAAACATATTTATTCGCCGCAATCAAAGTGTCGGCGATTTTCTGCCGCGCCGCGATGGTGTTGACCGGCGAATTGTTTTTCGTATAACGCTTGAGCGCGACGAGCAGCATTTTGCCTTCGTCGCCTTCGGCAATCGCGGCGATGGTGTTTTTCGCTTTTGCTTCGACGCGCTGAATCGCGTCGTTGCAAAAGACCTGCGCCATCGCAATCTGATTGTCGGCGTTGCCTTTTTCCGAGAGTTTTTGCGCCCGCAAAATCGCCGTTTCCATCTGATACGCTTCGATGATGATGTCTGCCGCGCTCATCAAAACTTCCTGCTGATTGGAAAGCTCCATCATATATTTCTGCGCCGCCGTGCCGAGAACCATCAGCGCGACCTTTTTGGCGTTTCGCGCGAGCTTGATTTCCGCCGACAGTACGCCTTCGTCTTCGTCTGACGACATCTGCGGATTCAAAATCTCGTCCTGCAAAGCCTTTGCCGCTTGCAATAAACCTAATTTGCCTTTCATCGCGCGTTTCATTAATTGACCGGGAATGAGCATTCGATTGATTTCGTTCGTGCCTTCAAAAATACGGTTGATGCGCGAATCACGATACGCTTTTTCTGCCGGATAATCTGCCGAATAGCCATAACCGCCGTAAATCTGCACCATTTCGTCAACAACGTAATCGAGTGCTTCCGAGCAAGCGACTTTGTTAATCGAGCTTTCGACCGCGTATTCTTCAATCGAGCGCAGTTTTTTCTCTTTGTCGCCGCCGTCTTCGCCGATCAGCGCGTCAATCATTCCGACCGTCCGATACGACATTGATTCGGCAACCCAGGTGCGAATCGCCATTTCCGCGAGCTTGTGTTTCATCGCACCAAAACTTGAAATCGGCACGCCGAATTGCTGACGCTCGTTGGCATAACGAATTGATTGATGAACCGCGAGCTTCGCGCCGCCCGTCACAGATGCGCCGAGTTTGAAACGTCCGACGTTCAAAATATTAAAAGCGATTTTCGCGCCGTCGCCGACTTCGCCGATCAAATTCGTTACAGGAATTCGCGCGTCCGCCAAAATCAAAGGTGTTGTCGAGGACGATTTGATGCCCATTTTGTGTTCTTCATTTCCCGGACGACAATTTTCCGAACGCTCGACGACAAACGCCGAAAACTTTTCTTTCACGCCGTCAACTTTCGCAAAAACAATAAAAACATCGGCAAAACCGCCGTTGGAAATCCACATTTTTTCGCCGTTAAGAACGTATTCCGTGCCGTCTTCCGACAATTTCGCGCTGCATTTCGCGCCCAGAGCGTCCGAACCGCTTCCCGCTTCCGACAAACAATAAGCCGTTATGACTTCGCCGGAAATAATGCGCGGAATCCAGCTTTGTTTCAATTCTTCCGAACCGAAATACAAAATCGGAAGCAGTCCGATTGAAGTCTGCGCTCCTAAAGTCGTGCCGAAACCGCCGCCGCGCCCGACGTATTCGGCGATAATCACGCCCGCCGTTTGGTCAAGTGCCGAGCCGCCGTATTCTTCAGGCATATTCGCCCCCAAAAGACCCAAATCGCCCGCTGCTTTCATTAAATCGCGCGCGATCTGCCAGTTGTGTTTTTCCATTTCGGGAATATTCGGGCGAACCTCGTTGTCCACAAACTCGCGCATCGTGTCGCCGATCATTTTATGTTCTTCGGTAAAATCTTCAGGCGTAAACATCTCCGCCGCCGTCCGATTTTCAATCAAAAATGCGCCGCCTTTAATGTAATCCTTTTCCATCTGTGCATCCATACTTTTTGCTCCGTTATTTTATATTGGTGATTTGATTTTATCGCCGATATTATAACTGAATGAGTATTCATTCAGCAAGATGATTTGCGATGATTCGTGTTTTTCCTTGGTAATTAGGGCGAAGCGATAAAGTTGACATCGCTTAGATTTTCTCCCGCGAATATGATCTTCGGAGCGAACTCGTGTTGTTTGTGCCTGACGCTGATGATATAAGTTTCGCCCGCCGGAATGTCGGTAAAGCTGTAATAGCCGAACGCATTCGTTCGCACTCGCCGCACATTGCCGCTTTGGTCGCTCAACTCCACTTGCGCGTTCCCGACTCCGCGCCCGTCCACACGCAACACTCTACCGCTGATATTGGCATTCGCCGCCGTCGGTCCGACCAGAATCGTCGCCGATGTTGTAGATGTCGGCAGACTGCTCCCCGTCACGCTCGACACAAAAATGCTCGTCAAACTCAACTGTGTCGTCGCCGGCGGATTTGCCGCCACCGTGA
>JALYQJ010000150.1 GCA_030855875.1 Acidobacteriota bacterium | reverse complement strand
TTGGCGAATCTCCGGCAAACGTCCTGAATCCATTCGTGAACGCCGAAAATTTCGTGAACGACGAGAACGACCGGGAATTTTTTATTTTTCGCGTCGGGCATCGCGCGGTAAGCCGGCATTTCGCCGCCCGAAACGGGAATTTTTATTTCGCCCGCCGTCAGACCGTTTGAATCGGTCGTAATTTTTGTTTGCGCGGCAATCGGCTGGACGGCTAGAGCAAAAGTCCCAGCCAGAATGGAAGTGACGAAAAATTCGCGCCGGTCGAGCCGCGTCGCGTCGGGGATCAAGCTGATAATGTCTTCTTTCATAATTTTATCCTTTTCGGTTTTAGTTAAATTTTTACTTTTCCTTTCCGATAGGTCAAGAGTATAATCAGATTTTGGATTTTAGATTTTGGATTTTGGATTGAGAATTTCAATCCAAAAATTTGGCACATAATTTTTGCACCGTAATTAAAGAGATAATTAAACAAATTATCTCTTTAATCCGAAATCCAAAATCCAAAATCCAAAATCCAAATGATGTTGTATGTCTTAATTTGTCTTTCGTTATCGCTGGCAGGCGTTGCCGGACTGCAATTTTTTTATATGATTTACCTCGAAAGAGTTGACCGCGAACGCCGGAAACGCATCCGCGAATTGGAACATCATTGTCAATATCTTTCCAAACGACTCAAAGAATCCGAATCGCAGGTTTCCGAACAAAGCGAAATGATCGAAGCGTTTTACGGCGATTTCGATGAAGAAGAGGAAGAAATCTGGGCTGACGTAATTGACGAAAGATAGCTTCCGTAAATAATTCGCAACTTAAATACAAATTTTAAAACGCATTTACACTGATATTCAATTTGAATCGGCATAAATAAAGAATAGCCGCAAAAGGCACAAAAGACGCAAAAAACATTTTCTTAATTTTGCGTTTTTTGTGCCTTTTTGTGGTTATTGCTTTTTTTGTTATCCAGAACCGATGTTATTTGAACTCGGCAATCGTCGCTCCCGAATTGCCCGATAATTCGGGCGCGTTTTTGAAAGATTTAACGTAATCGGTTTCGCTCAAAACTTTTCTCACGGTTTCCCTCTGCACACCGATTCCTTTGCCGTGAATTATTCTGACAAGCCGGAAACCTTTTTTACGCGCTTCTTCGAGATACGCTTCGACGACTGATTTTATGTCGCGCGGAGCGAAGGCGTGCAAATCAATCGAATCGGTAATTTCGAGTTCGACAGGTTCGGGAAACGGATTTTCAAGATCGAAAGTTTCGTTTTTGTCCATAAAATTTGGGCGGCGCGATAAAGAATTTTCGGCTTTTTATTTTTCTATTTTTCTATTTTATTTGCCTTTCGTTTCGTATTGCGCGATGTCTTCGGGCGCAGTCACGCGCATTCGATTTTTGTCTTTGAAGGCGACAAACCGTTTTTCCTGCATTTTTCCGTCGCTGCTTCTTAGCTGCACCGTAAAAGTTTTGCTGTCGCCTGTTCCTTCGACTTTGAGCGGCAACAATCCCCAAAAAACGCCGCTGCCGCTGCGGTAAACCGAGTAGTGATTCTGATCGTATTTGTCGTAACCCAGAACGATGATTCCGTCAAAATCCGGCTCAACACCGTCAATCGCTTTGACGCGATTCGTGCGCGTTAAAATTATCCAACTGCCGGGCGTTGCCGATTTTGTCGTATCTTTTGAATTTTTATCGCCCGAATCATTGTCGAGGCGATACCAGGTGACGAATTTTTTATCGTTTTCCTGATAAAAAATGATGTCGCTCGGAACCTGCAATTCGACCTGTCTGCCGAACAGCCAGCCGGCGGGCGCGGGCGAAACCGACGGATCGAGCCGAACCTGATACCAAACGTCGTATTTTTCGTCGAGTTTTTCCGGTTCGTTGGCTTCCTTGGCGGCTTCGATTTCTTCGTTTTTCGTTTTTTTCGTTTGTTTCTGCTCGCCCTTCGCCGCATCGTCAACGTCGGCGGCGTTCTGCTCTTTCGGAACGAATTTCCAATCCATCACTTCAAACGTCGAAGCGTTGGCGAGTTTGAAAAGCAGGTTTTCGCTTTTCATATCCGGCGCGAGCCGCAGATTTGAAGCGGCGCGAAGCTGTCCGGCAGCTTGCGGCGGCAAATCTTTAAATTCCTGCGCGAGTTTTTGGGATTTTTCGAGCAGTTCGTTCGTAATCACATTTTGCCATTCGATCCAGCCTTCGGTGTTGTCTTCGTCGTGGGCGCGAACGCGATACCAGAGAACTTTTTCAAATTCGGTCTGTTCTAAAATGTCGAGTTTTTCGCCGCGTTTAACTTCCAAAAGGTCAGCTGCGACGACCGCGTAGGAACTGCGAATCTGCGCGGTTTTGGCAATCACCGTCGCCGTTTCGCTCAAACCGACGAGGCTCGTTACATTGTTGATCGCTTCGTCAAACAGTCCGCAGCCGCTCTGCACCAAACCGACTGCAAACAAAGCTGCCAACGCGAGAAATCTTACTTTTAATTTATTTATAATCATCTTGAACTTTCCGAGAGTTTGCGCCAATTATTATAGCCCAACTTGTCCAATAAATCCTTTTGCCGACTGTTCGGTTTGGCTTTTACTTTTAACACGGTTTGAAAATTTTCTTCCGCCGATTCGATGCCGAATGCTTCTAAATCTGTTTGCCAGACAATATTTTCCGTGCCTTTGATGTATTTTTCGACAATCGAACGAAGCTCTCCGCGCGTCTGCAAAATCTCTAAAATCGCTGAATTCCCTTCTTTTTTCGGATTCGGCTGGCGATGTGTTTGATAAATACGCTGAAAAATATCGGCTATCGAATTTTTCCCTTTTGATGCGCGTAAAGCGGCAATATCGCACAAAAAAGCGACCAGCATTCCGCGTGCATAAACTTGCGTATTCGCGCCGGACCAGCGATTTTTCGAGGCTTCGATAAGAGAAACTCTTTGGCTCTGCAAAGTATCAATGCTGTGCGCCCGCGCCAGCGTGTCGAGAAAATCTTCAAACCGCAGACGATTTACCGCAACGCCGGTTTTTAAGGCTTGATAGAGCGCAAAACCTTCGTAAAACCAATCGTAATTTCCGCTCAGACTCAAATTAATCGGCATCCAGAGA
>JALYQJ010000143.1 GCA_030855875.1 Acidobacteriota bacterium | reverse complement strand
TAACGAATCAGAGAGAAGTTGACGCGGCTTTTGAAACGGTCGGCAAAAAATACGGCAAACTCGATTTTCTGATTCATTCAATCGCGTTTGCGCCGAAGGAAGCTCTCGAAGGCGAGTTTTTAACGACATCGCGCGGAGCGTTTTTGACGGCACTCGAAATCAGCACTTTTTCGCTGACGCAATTGACGCTCGCGGCGGTTCCGCTGATGAAAGATGGTGGCAGCATCGTTACGATGAGTTATTACGGCGCGGAAAAAGTCGTGATGAATTACAACGTGATGGGCGTTGCCAAAGCCGCGCTCGAAGCCTCCGTCAGGTATCTCGCCGCCGATGTCGGCAGACACAACATTCGCGTTAACGCCGTTAGTGCCGGACCGATCAACACGCTTTCGGCGCGCGGCGTAAAAAATATGGGTTCACTGCTCGGCGCGATTGCGGAAAAATCGCCGCTCAAGCGCAACGTGCAGGCGGCGGAAGTCGGCAATACCGCACTTTTTCTGGTCAGCGACCTTTCATCGGCAATCACGGGCGAAACCATCTACGTTGATTGCGGCTACAATATAATGGGAGTCTAGCGATTTTGGATTTTAGATTTTGGATTTTGGATTGTTTTCAAGTGAGTCTTTCTCCATTAGTAATCCAATCCATAGATTTTAATCGTTTCAATTGCGATTAAAATCCAAAATCCAAAATCCAAAATCTAAAATCTAAAATGGCAGACACAGATGCGAACAAGCCGAAAGGCAAAAAAGCAAAAACCGAACCGGCTGAACCGAAAACGGTTGCCGAAGCTAAAATACTCGAAGAAATACCTTACTGGAAATTGACCGACGACGAAGTTTTGCTTCGCTCGCCCGTGCCGGAAGACGATTATAAAACGTCCGACTCGTGGCGCGTTTTCCGCATTATGGGCGAATTCGTCGGCGGTTTCGATTCTTTGGCGACCGTCACGAAAGGCGTTTCCGTCTTCGGTTCGGCGCGAACGCCGGAAACCGATGCAAATTATCAAGCCGCGATGGAAACCGGAAAACTGCTCGCCGAAGCCGGTTTTGAAATCATCACCGGCGGCGGACCCGGAATTATGGAAGCGGCAAACCGCGGTGCGTTCGGCGCAGGTAAAGTTTCGGTCGGCTGCAATATCGAATTGCCCTTCGAGCAAATGCCGAATCCGTATCTGACGAAATCTCTGACCTTCAAATATTTCTTCGTCCGCAAGACGATGTTCATCAAATACAGCAACGCTTACGTCATTTTTCCCGGCGGTTACGGCACGATGGACGAATTGTTTGAAGCGTTGACTTTGATTCAAACCAGAAAAATCCGCAACTTTCCGATTGTGCTTTTTAATTCGCAATACTGGCGCGGGCTTCTACAGTGGATAACCTCGATGATGCTCAACGAGAAAAACATCAACGCCGAAGATTTAGGCTTGATTCATCTGACCGATTCGCCGAAGGACGCGGTTGATTTTATCGTCAAAACTTTTGAGTCGGGCGCAAACGGAAACGGCAAAGGAAGCGGAACGGAAAGCTAAACGAGATAATCTTTTATCCACGAAAGATATTTCGCTGAAACATTTTCCGCCGGGAGCGCGACGATTTCCGGCACGTCGTAGCTGTGATTCGCCTGAATAAAAGTTTCGAGCGCGTCGTATTTTTCCGCGAGAGTTTTAATTAAAAGCAGATATTCTGTTTCAGCCCGCACCGCCCCTTCCCAAAAGTAAAACGACTTCATCGGCGGCAAAACCTGAACACACGCGGCAAGTTTTTCGCCGATTATTTTCGTCGCCAAAATTTCGGCTTCTTCTGCGTTCGGAGTTGTAGTTAAAACAATTAACATAATAATTAGCCACAAAAAGCACAAAAATCTCAAAAATAAGAATTGAAATTAGCCACGAATTACACGAATTCTCATGAATAATTTTTTATGATATTAATTCGTGAGAATTCGTGTAATTCGTGGCTAAAAATTTTGAGATTTTTGTGCCTTTTTGTGGCTATCGTTTTTATTTCTTCATCAAATCAGCATACTGTCCGCTGTCAACCCATTTCAAGATTTCCGACACGCGCCAGATTGGAAACGGATGCGTCAGACCAGCGTTGAGCAGATCAGCCCAGAATTTATCGAGTTTTTTCTCGTCGTAATTCTTCTGGAATTCACGCGCCTGAGCCAAAAACTGATCATAATCAATTCTTGAAGCGAAAGTTCCGCCGGCGAGCTTCATCATTGTTCTGCCGATGACGTGCGGGTCTTGCGTGACGAGCAGAGCGGCGCGGTCGCACGAAAGTTCGGCTTTACGCGCCCACGCGAGCAATGCGCTGCTGATGCCGCCGGAAATTAAAAACTTGACGATTTCTGAACCGGGAATAAGTTTGGCGATTGAAGCGTTGACAATCGCTTCGAGCAGACGCGCCGCCGTCAAATATAAAACGTGTTCGGCGTGAATATGCCCGACTTCGTGCGCGATGACGGCGAGCATTTCTTCATCGTTAAGACGCTCGATTAGTCCCGTATGAAGCACGATCACAGGCTTTTCGACTCCGCCGGTAAAAGCGTTGACAATCGGATTTTGCTGAATAAATAAATCCGGCGCGTCAACGCCGAGCGTCGTGCAGGCGATTTGCAGTTTGGCGTAAATATCCGGGCATTGTTCGGGCGTAACTTTTACCGAGCTCGCCATAAACATTACGCGAATCGCCGATTCGCCCGTTACTTCGAGCAGTTTTTTGAGCGCGGAATCTATTCCCGGAATGGCGCGAAGCGCGGCGAGTGCTTTTGAATCAGCCGGATGAACGTATTCGTGTTTGTTCAAATCGGCAAATTTTTTGTGCGGCTCGTTCGAGAGCGGCATTTTGCAGCGTCCGCAGTTTGCCGAGTTGTTTTTATAATCCTGACGGACAGTATTTTTCTGCCCGCAATAACGACACCGCACAAAAAGACTTTTCGCAACGGCGGTCGAATTACTATCGGAATTTTGTTTTGGCATAGATAAATTTTAATAATATGTCTGCAATAATTCAAATGTGTATATCTGATGAATTAAACGGCGGCACGTTGTAAAAAGTTTTGCTTGTTTTTCAACGATTTAAGCGAGACTTAATCGAACGATTGTTTCGACGTGATGAGTTTGCGGAAATAAATCGAGCGCGGTAATTGATTCGATTTTATAATCGTTGTCGCACAGAATTTTCAAATCACGCGCCAGCGTCGAAGGCTCACACGAAACGTAGGAAAGTTGACGCGGTTTGATTTTCAAAAGATTTTCGATGATTTCCTTTTCCGTTCCCGAACGCGGCGGATCGAGCAGAACGAAATCAATGTTTTCCGGCTGATTATTCATCAGCCATTCGTTGACGTTTTCGCCAAAGATTTCGATGTTTTCGGCTCTCGCGTTTTCGATGTTTTTAACGGCGAATTCGACGGCTTTTCCCCAGCCTTCAACGCCGATGACTTTTGTGAATTTTACCGCCAGCGGCAGCGTAAAAAGTCCGACACCGCAATACAAATCAATCGCTGACGCGCCTTCCGCGCCGCCAATCGCCGTTTCGATCAATTGTTCGATCAAAAACGGATTGCCTTGAAAAAACGTCGTTGCGTCGTAAAAATAACGATTGCCGCCGGACTCAAAACTCAATTCTTCGGTCGGTTCGACGATTTCCGCCGAATAAACCGAAACATTTTCAGCCGAACTCGCCGCTTCGATTTCGACCGATTCGCTCCAGAAACTTTCCCACACGATTGATTCGCGCAATTCGGTTAAGACTTCCTGCAATTCGGGTATGATGATCGGACATTCGACGACATCAATTACGTCGTGCGATTTTCTCTGGAAATACCCGATTTTTTTGCGCCTCGTGTTGACGTGCCATTGTGCGCGGGCGCGATAGCCGAACGATTTCGGGCTTCCGATTATTTTTATTTCGGTTTCGTAATTGATTTTGCCGATGCGCGTTAGGGATTCTCTGATGATTCCGACTTTCGCTGCAAGCTGCGATTCGTAGTTTAACTGCTGAAAATCGCAGCCGCCGCACGAGCCGAAATAAACGCACGGCGGCGCGATTCGCTCAGGCGAAGGCTCGATGATTCCGGCGATTTCAGCGAACGCGGTTTTGCCTTTTAACTGATGAATTTTGACTGTTAGTTTATCTTTCGGCGCGGCGAGCGGCACGAAAACCGTTAAGTTTTCCGCAAATCCCAAACCGTAGCCGCCCGTCACGATTTTTTCGATTTTTACTTCAATTTCTTCACCGACTTTATACTTTACGCTCAATTTATTTTTCTCTTCCTCGATTTTTATCCATTCGCGCCGCTATTTTGCCAAAACAAAATATTTTCGGGCAGTCTTAATTTTAATCTACTTCAGCCGGAAATTTCCGGCGGCGAGCGCGTTTTTTATCGCCGACAAATCTTCCGCGCTTTTATAAGTCAGCGTAAACATTACGGCGTGACCGTTTCTGACGGTTGCATACATTCGTTTTTTGCCCGCGCCGTTTGAAGTGTCGAGAAAAGCGAACTGCATTCTGCCGAGCCGTTCCGCCTGCGTTTCCGAATATTTAAAGTCGGCGGGAAGTTTGATGTTTTTATATGTTTCGCGCATTAAATCGAAATAATCAACCGCATCTTTTACTTGCGGCACGGCACGTAAATCTTCAACCGAAACGCGCAGAATCGCGGTTTCATCAACTCCGGCGACAGATTTAAAAGCGTTGAAAAGAACGCTGACGCGACTTGCGGTTTGATTTAGTTTTGTTTGAACAATCGGATTAACCGCCTTCGGCGTTTGCAGATTCAAATCGAAACCTTGCTCGCGCACGATTTTCTCGAAATCATCGCCCGGAATAATCCATTCGTCGGGCAAAGTGATTTCAAAATTAAATGTCGCGTTCGTATATGTTCTTTCAACAACTTCGCCTTTATCAACCGCAGTTTTGACGTTTTGCTTGACGGACGTTGCGGCATTCGATTTTGCTGCCGGTTTTGCCGGGAGTTTTTCAGCAGTCTTTTTAGCAGTCTTTTCCTCAGACTTCGCCGCCGGTTTTGCAGCCGTTTTCGTTACAGATTTTACGGCAGATTTCTCAACTGATTTCGTCGCGGGTTTGACAGCAGTTTTTGTCGCGCTTTTAACAGCCGGTTTTGCTTCAATTTTTGTTGCAGATTTTGCAGTCGCTTTTGTTACGGGTTTTGCGGAAGATTTTATCGCGGGTTTTTCAGCCGGTTTCGCTGCTGGTTTTGCAATCGGTTTAACGACTGATTTCGCAGCGGCGGGTTTCGGCGCGACTTTCTGATTCGTTTTCGTTTGGGCTGACGCGGCGATTGAAAATAAACTCGTAAAAATCAATAATTTCGTAAAATTTTTCATAAGCTGAACAAACTAAGACGCGGAATGCCGGATTCTTCGCGCAGACGTTTTGTAATCATCAGATCGAAGGTTTTTTCGTAAACTTCCGGCTTCATTTTGTTTTTATACTGGCTCAACTGTTTTTCCGCGTCTTTTTCCACCAGTTTTAGATGCGCCGCGTCCGCATTGCGTTTCAGTTCGTCGCTTAAAAAACACTCGATGTCGCTTAAAACTTCTTCTGTCTTTTCATAATCGTCGGGCGCATTGGCTTTTAATTCTTCGAGCCGCCGGATCGCCCGCCGAAAATTTTCGCGCATTGCCGGATTGTCTGCGCTTTTTAGAGCGAAAATCGAATTTTCGAGATGTTCCGCGATCTTTTCGCCTGTAAAAAAACCGTTATTTTGTGCGTCGCCGTTTGAAGTTTCGATTTCCGCTTTTCCGGTTTGGCGGTCAAGCCATTCGGCATATTGCGCTTCGATTTCCTCGCGGCAATACGTCAGCGATTTGACGGTTCGGCGGCGCGGCGCGGGCGCAGCGTCAACCGAATCGAAAACCTTTTCGATGCCGCGCAAAATAATATGAAGCGGCACATCGCGTTCCTGCCACGCTTCGATCAAAGCCCAATCGAGCGGCGAAAGCATCAGATTGCGCCCGCGCCGACGAACGAAAGTTTCCTCTATCTCGGTGAAATAATTGTAGTAATTCAATTTTAATGGTGAATGGTGAATGGTGAATAAAAATCTCTTTATCAATCATTCACCATTCACCATTATCAAAAGCGGATCTTCATTCTCTGTAAAGTTCGGACATCTTCTTCCGTGAGTTCGAGTTCGACATTTTCCGGGAACTTTTCTGCCGGTTCAGCGGCGTAATTAAACAAATTATCTTCCGCGCCGGTTCGCTCCAAAGCGATTTCAAGCCGCAAACTCAGATGCGGTTCGTAGCCGATTTTGCGAAGATGCTCAATCGTTTCGGCAACCCGCACACTTTGACAGACAGCCGAGTTTATCGAATCACCGAGATTGTTCACCGCCTGTTTTGCGTCGTCATCGAGTTTCATTGTGTTAATAAACGATGCTACGCCAGAGCGCGGGAAGTTTCAAATTCAAAATTCAA
>JALYQJ010000240.1 GCA_030855875.1 Acidobacteriota bacterium | reverse complement strand
CATTTTCGGGTCGCGCTGCCGGTAACCTTTTTCCAGCCATTCAAAGGTTTTGTCGGTTTCGCCGAGACCGTTGTAAATCATCGCGAAATGATAAGGCGGAACGAACCGTGTTTCTGATAGTTTTAATAATTCGTTCAGCAAGGTTCGCGCTTCGTCATTTTCCCCCAATTTCGCCAGAGCGTAGCCTTCATACGCGACTGACACAGTTTGTGCGGGCAAAAGTTCCCGCGCTTTTCGCGCTTCGGCGACTGCTTCTTCAAACATTCCCTTTTCGGTATAAACACTTGCGGCGATTACGTGCGGCATCCAAAAATTAGGCGCGAGTTCAAAGGTTTTTCGCAATCTGTCCAACGCTTCATCGGGTTGTCCGGCGTGCAGCAGAAATTGTCCTTCGAGCGCGCCCGCGAATGGAAAAAGCGGATCAAATTCGCGGGCGCGTTTGATTTCGGCGAGTGCTTCGGTGTGTCGTCCTATGTTGGAAAGCAAATGCGCGTAGAAGATATGAACATTCGCCTCGTTCGGACTTAGCTCCAGAGCGCGTTTGAATTGATTTTCGGATTCGTTCCAATTCCAATCGCCCCAAAATAAACTTGCACCGAGAGCCGTATGAGCTTCGGAGAGATTATCGTCAATCTCGACTGCTCTGGTTGCCGCCGCTATTGCTTTTGGCAAAAATTCGGGCGGCGGCATCTCACTGCCGATTGCCAATGAGCGATACGCATCGGAGAGTCCGGCGTAGGCGAGCGCGTATTTCGGGTCAAGTTCAATCGCCTGTTGAAAATATCCAATTCCTTTTTGAATTTCCGGCGGCGTTAATTTGAAAACGTGAAAACGCCCTCTGAGATAAAGCTGATAAGCCTCGACATTTTCCGTATAGCGTTTTGTCAGGCGCATTTTCTCGTCGCCGCTTAACCGCAACTCTAACGCCGCCGCGACCCGGTTTGAAATCGCGTCCTGAACAACAAAAATATTCGTGAATTTTTCTTCAAAAGTTCCCGTCCAGAGCGCAGTTCCATCCGCCGTTTTGATGAGTCGCACATTAACTCGAATCTTCTCGCCCCACCGCTGAATATTGCCGTCCAAAATCGCTTCGACATCGAGGGCGCGACCGGCGACCAAAACGTCCTGCTCCAAATTGCCAAACTTGCGAACCGAACTTAAAGGACGCACGACAATTTCCCGATTATCGCCGAGCCGCGCTATCAAAGTGTCCGCCATTCCCATTTCCAACGCTTCATCCCGATGTTCCAAAACCAAAGGCTTGAACGGCAGAACGGCGATTGTTTTAATCGGAGCATTGCCGACGGATTTTGTGTTTTCGCGCCAGAGATAAAATCCGAGCGAACTGAGCGCAAGAATACCCAAAACGGTTAAACCGATAATCAATTTTGGATTTTGGTTTTTGGTTTTTGGTTTTTGGTCTTCGGCAAAAGAATCTGGAATCTGGAATCTGGAATCTGGAATCTCCAACGACTTTAGACTTTGAACTTCGGACTTTGAACTTTGAACTTCGACAGAGGCAACGAATTTATAACCGCGTCCGGGAACGGTGGCGATAAAGTGATTCTCGCCGCGTTTTTCGCCCAAAGCACGCCGCAAAATCGAGATGTTTTGGCTGAGATTGTTTTCCTCGACAATCGTATCCGCCCAAATCTCCGTCATCAGTTCGTCTTTTTCGATCAATTTCCCCGCGTGCCGCACGAGATAAAGAAGCAAATCGAAAACCTTCGGAGTTAGCGGAACAGGTTCGCCATCGCCCGTTATTAACAGGCGTTTGGAAGGGTCAACGCGAAAATCGCCGAACTCATAATTTTGCGGCTGAGATTCGTTCATAGATTTTTTGGGAAAATCATAGAAATTTTTAGTGCGATTCTAAAGATTTTCAGAATTAATTTTTGTGATTATGACACGCATCAGCCGTGATTGAAAGATTTTCGGCTGAAATAAATGAAAAATAAAGAGGAAAAAAAGATGAAAAATAAATTTATGCAAACAATCGTCGGAACGCTTTTGGGATTGCTGCTGCTCATCGGATGCGCTCAAATTTTTGTGTCCGGTCAGAGTGACGGTATGCGAGAACAGGGCATCGTCGGCGTGTTTCGGACAACCGTAACGCAGCGAAACTGTCAAACAGGCAATCCAATCGCCGTATTTCAAGGTCTTTCGACCTTCAATAAAGGCGGCACGATGTCGGAAACTTCCACCGCTTTGAGTCCGGCTTTGAGAAGTCCGGGACACGGAGTTTGGCGGCGCGAATCAGGCTTTCAGGAGTATTCGTTCGCCTTCACGTTTTTGCGATTTAACCCCGACGGGACATTTGCCGGAACACAGGTCATCAGACAAACGGCATTTCTCACGCCGGGCGACAATCAATATAATGCGACCGGCTTTGTCGAGGTATATAACGCGAGCGGCAACCTGCTCGGAACCGGCTGTGCAACTGCGGTCGCCACGCGCTTTGAATAAAAGTTAGAAAGGCGTTTTTGAATTCACGAAGAAACACGAAGATTATACCGAGCTTTATTTTCGTGTTTCTTTGTGAAACTCGCGTGAGTAATAGTTTTATTCAAAATTCATCCGCCGCATCAACTCGATAAAACGCGGTTCGTTTCGCAGATTGTTCTTTTTGCATTGGTTAATCTTATTGTGGCAACCCGACGCGGCGCAGCAAATCCTGAAACCGCGGGTCGTCGCGCAAAGAATCGAAATTCGATTCGACTTTTAAGAATTGTAATTGTGTATCGCGCGCGGCATAGGCTTTTTCAAACGACGCGAACGCCTTCTCGCGCTCGCCCAAGGCGACGTAGAGAACCGGCAACTCGCCGGACTCGCTGGATTCCTTGCCCATTTCCAACTGCTTGAGAATTTCCAACGCTTTTTCGCGTTCGCCCGAGCGTGCATATGCCGCGCCGAGATAAATCTGCAAACCTGTCGAATCGCCGCCGCGCCGCATTATCTCCTGATAAGTGGCGATGGCTTCCCCGTACATTCCCTTCGCGGCATAACAAAAGCCAAGCGTGTGATACGCGGGAGTATAGTTTTTATCCAGTTCGAGTATTTTCTCACTTTCGACAATTGCTTCGTCAAACCGACGCGCAAAGAGAAATGCGTCGGCAACACTCAGGCTCGTGCGGAGCGACAGCGGGTCAAGTTCTCTGGCGCGTTTAGCTTCAATAATGGCTTCGTCGTGTCGCCCGATAACACCGAGATAAGTAGTGTATCTGATACGCACATCGACAAGATTCGAGTTTAATTCGACGGCGCGTTTAAATGCGGTTTCGGCAGCCGCCCACTCCCAAGCCGTTTGATTAAGCATTGCCATCGCCAGATGCGCGTCCGCCAGATTCTCATCCAGTTCCAGAGCCTTTCGCGCCGCCGCTTCCGCTTTGGGTTTGAACTCTTTCGGGTTCAAAATGCTGTTACCGGCAAGAAATGTATAGGCGGCGGAAAGTTTGGCGTAGGCAAGCGCGTAATTCGGGTCAACGCCTATCGCCTGCTCGTAATATTCGACGGCTTTCTTCGAGTTTTCCGTCCCGCGTTTGCGCCAATAAAAGACTCCTTTGAGTAGTAATTCGTAAGCCTGCGGATTTGACGTTTCCTGTCCGGCAAGCTGCCGCGTCTGCGTTCTCGATAAACGCAGATGCAGATTTTCCGTAATTTCACGCGAGATGTCCGTTTGCAGTTTCTGAATGTCTGATGGATTGCGGGTAAAGTTTTCGCCCCAAAGTTGTCGGTTATCGCGGGTGTCAATCATCTCGACTCTGATAATCAAATCGTCGCCGCGCCGCGCGACTCTGCCCGTTACAATCGCCTGCACATTGAGCGCGTTTGCCACTTCCGATAAATCGGCGTTACCGCGATACTTAAAACTCGAACTGCGGGCAATAACTTTTAGTTGCGACAATTGCGCGAGACGGTCAATCACGCTCTCGCTCAAGCCATCCGAAAGATAATCCAAATTTGCATCATTGCTCGCGTTCTCAAACGGCAAAACGGCGATTGATTCGATGGCGGCGTTTGACGCACGATTGACGAAAAACCAGTAACCCAAGCCGATTGATGCGAAAAGCAGAACTATCAAACCGACGGCGAAACCGCGTTTGCGGCTTTTGATTGCGCCGGGCAAATGTTCTGCGTTTTGAGTTTCGCTTTTAGACGGAAATTCTTTTATTGGTGCGGTGGGTAAAACTCTTTGCGGAGATTTTTCGCCCGCTTCCGTTTCGTGCCGCCAATCAGCCAGCGCGACGACTTTTCCCGGTGTCGCTTCTCTGATTGCTCCGCCATTCGTCAGCGCAG
>JALYQJ010000120.1 GCA_030855875.1 Acidobacteriota bacterium | reverse complement strand
GAGCGATAAAGCGCGGCAAAAGGAAATGCTCGAATATTCCGGCGGCGATCTGGTCGTTCCGTGTATCGTCGAAAACGGCGAATATATCCAATCGGGCTGGGGAAGTCCGCTTCGCGGCTGAACGATTATTCCAAATTAACCGGCAGTTTGCCGACAATTCGATTTCGGATTTTGGATTTTTGATTTTTGATTAAAAACAATTGCCTGATGCACTTTACCAAAATCTTTTTTAGTTTTATGATTACAAGTTAATTATCCGGCAATCCAAAATTAAAAATCCAAAATCTAAATTTCACTATGGTTGGTTCTCAGATTAACCAATACAAAATCCTTGAAAAACTCGGCGCGGGCGGACAAGGAACCGTTTACAAAGCTCTCGACACGAAACTCAACCGCACGGTCGTCGTCAAGGTTCTGCCGCCGGAATTAACTCAAAAAACCGCCAACTTCAAACGATTTGAACGCGAAGCGCAGCTTTGCTCGCAGCTCGATCATCCGAATATTTGCACGATTTACGATTTCCACGAAGCGAACGGAATTTTTTATATTGCGATGCAGTATATCGACGGGAAAAACGTCCGCCAGCTCGTCGCCGGTCGTCCGCTCGAAATCAGAGGTGCGCTTTCGATTATTATTCAAGTTTGCGACGCGCTCGCCTACACGCATTCGCGCGGTATCATTCACCGCGATATTAAAGCCGGAAATATAATGGTCAACGAAGCCGGACAAGCCAAAGTCCTCGATTTCGGGCTGGCAAAATTGATGCAGAACGATCCCGGCGATTATCCGTCGGGCATTGACCGCGCGGAACTGACCGAAGTCGGAGTTCCATACGGAACGGCGACTTACGCCGCGCCGGAACAAGCGAAAGGCGAACGCGCCGACCACCGCGCCGATATTTTTTCAACCGGAGTTTTGCTTTACGAAATGCTGACCGGAATCTGGGCGTTTCAGGGGAAAACGGTGGTTGATGTGCGTCATCAGGTTTTGCACGGAAAACCGAAACCGCTTTCGGAGATGCGCCCCGAACCGCTTCCGCCGCAGCTTCAGCAAATAATTGACAAAGCATTAGCAAAAGAACCAAAAGACCGTTATCAAAAAATCTCTGCGATGCGCGACGATCTTCGCGCGGTTCTTCAGGAAATTTCAGGTATGCCGATTTTACAGGGCGATATGTATGCGCCGCGCCACGCCGAAACAAATGTAATGAAACGAGCATGGAGCTGGATTACCGGCAAAACCGGCTCGGAAAACACGCTCGGACGCACGCCGTCCATTTCTAATCCGCCGTCATTTGCGCCGGAAATTACGCTGACCGCAACCGGACACGAAAAGAAAATCGTGGCGATTTTGCCCTTTAAAAATTTGAGTCAGGACCCGAATTCTAATTTTTACGAATTTGCCCTAGCCGATGCCGTGATTACCGAACTGGCGCAGTTAAAATCGTTAATTGTTCGTCCGAGTTCGGTTATCGCCAAATATCAGGGAGCGGAAATTGACCCGCGCGAAGCCGGTCAGGAATTGCGCGTAAACGCCGTTTTGTCCGCCGGTTTTATTCGTTCCGGCGAGAAAATGCGCGTCACGGCGCAGCTTCTCGACGTAATGAACGGCGAGATTTTATGGAGCGACCGGATTGATGCCGAAAGCGGCGATATTCTGATATTACAGGACACAATCGCGCAGCAGATTCTCGAGGGTTTGCGGCTCGAACTTTCCGAAAAAGAACAGCAGCGGCTCGGTCGCCGACCGACCGAAAACGCGATGGCTTATGAGGAATATCTGCGCGGACGCGACAATTTCGGACGCTTTATCTTCCGCACTTTGGCGGTCGAAGACTGCAATGCGGCAATCGCCAATTTCAAACACGCAATTGAACTCGACCCGCATTTCGCGTTCGCGCACAGCGGTTTGGGCGCGTGTTACGCCAACCGTTTTTTCAAAGGTTTGGGCGAACCCGAAGATTACACTTACGCCGAAGCCGCCTTTTCAAAAGCGTTTTTCTACGATCCGAATGTGACCGAAGCGCGTGTTTTAATGGTGATGATTTATATGGCTCGCGGCGAAAAGAAAAAGGCGCGGACGGAAATCGAACTGCTTGAAAAACAATTTCCGAATGACGCGCCGCTTTATTTTGTCAAAGGCGTGATGCACCGGCTCGACGGTGAATATAACGAGTCCTTGCGAAGTTTTGAAAAGCTCGTTCGGCTCGATCCGGCGGCAAAAGTCGTTTCCGCTTACAATCGCGCCCGCATCTTCTTGTATCGCGGCGATTACGAAAAAGCTCTCGCTGAATTAGACAAAGGCGTTAAATACGAGCCGAATCATCCGATGCTGAAAATTTTTCGTTCGGGCGTTTATTATTATCAGGGCAAAAAAGACGAAGCCATAAATTTGATGGAAGAAGTTCTCCGGCAAAATCCGCAGATGGACGGTATTCGTTCGCTCTACGCGATGTATCTTGCCGGTTCAGGGAAAAGCGAAGAGGCGCTGGCGCAAATTTCCGGCGACGCACTGAATCTTTGCCGTTCCGATCACGATATGGCTTACTGGCTCGGTTCGACTTACGCGCTTTTGGGCGAAAAAGATTCGGCTTTCAAATGGATCAACCGCGCCGTTAAACTCGGCAACGAAAACAAACCCTGGTTTGAAACCGATCCGAATCTCGATTCTCTCCGTGACGATCCGCGCTTTGCTGAATTGATGGGCAAAGTCGGCGATAATCAATAAATTTTAGAGCGTTTTCAAGACTTCCCGCGCAATTAATAATCTACTGAGTTGTTTGAATATTCCGATTTAATCGTTGAATCAAAATTTTCAAACAACTTTTTAAGATTTCTCTCATAAACAGATAAAAAAGTAGTTTTTGATTTCTGCCGAATGGAATATTTCAAACAAAATAATCGCTTTCATTTAATTTTAGCAATCGCCGCCGTTTCAGTTTTTTTCGCAATGGCAATTGCCGCTTCGCTGACGCACCGACCGCAGATTGACGAAGGAATGTTTGCGAGTCCGGCTTACAATCTGGCAAACCGGGGACATTTCGGCACCACCGTTCTCGAAACGGAAAAATCGCCTTTGACGCGCATTGAACAAAGAACTTACTGGGTGATGCCGCTTTATCTGCTCAACGCTGCGGCTTCATTCAAAATTCTTGGCTTCAGTTTGTTTTCGATGCGGTTCGTCAATGTTTTATTCGGATTCGGACTTCTTT
>JALYQJ010000237.1 GCA_030855875.1 Acidobacteriota bacterium | reverse complement strand
GCATCGGCAAAAGTTTCGCCCGACTTTGCTTCGCCGTAAAGCCGCATCGCGTTTTTGAAATAATTTTCCCGCGCCTGCGCGTCGTTCGTCAGCAAGCCCTTCGTATAAGCCTCAAATGCCCGCGCCGGAATTTTATTTGCCGACACGACCAGATCGTTTTGCGAAAATGACAAGGCTTTGTCGCGTTGATAAAGAATCTGATACGCGACTTGTCCCTGAATGGTTTGCAGATTTGCGAGCGCGTCGGTCAAATTTATGTCGCGCGTGATTCGTCTGCCGTCGGAAAGTTCTTCGCTCAAAAATCTGCCTTCGTTAACGCGAATAATTTTCGCCGTCACGGTCAAAGTCGCCGCCGTATCGCCCTGCGCCGGAATAATATTGTATTTGCCCGCAATCAAAAGCGTCGCCTGACTTTCACGCGCCAATTTCAAAGAAGTCGCCAGACTCGGCAGATTCGTCAAAGGAATCCGCAAACGCTGTTGAATAATTTTTCGTTCGTCGTTTGAAACGACATTCAGACTCGGCACTTTCAACAAGTCCGCGAGCGAACCGGCAAAACTTTCGCCGACCCAGTTAAACTCCGCTTTTGCCGAAGTATTCTCAAACGGCAAAATCATCACCGTATCGGAATTATTCGGCACTACGGTTTGAGCCTGAATCGAAACGAAGGCGAGCGACAACAAAATTGTGATAAACAAATATTTTTTCAGCATTTTTTCCCTTGTAAAATGACCTTATAAAACAAAAAATTCGCTTGTATCCAAGCGAACGATGTAAAGGTATGATGCAGGAAATTATTAAATAGATGGTAGTCGGTACGGGATTTGAACCCGTGTCGCCGCCGTGAAAGGGCGGTGTCCTAGACCCCTAGACGAACCGACCACAAAAGCAGTTTTGTGGAAACTCTCAAAAGGAACAAAGAATCTCAATATCAGAATTCAAATAACTTACCCGAAACAAAACGAATGGTAAGAATATCGCATACGGATTTTTGTTGTCAAACGGCTCAAAAGAAATTCTCCGCGAATCACACAAGAGCTTGCAATAACTCTCTCAAAACGGCAATCAGAATATCAATCATTTTTTTATATGCATTTTCAAAATTGATTGATAATAAAACGCCTTTTGAAAGTCGAATCAAAAAATGTGTCGAACAAATTGCAGCAACACTTCAACGCTTATTATTCGGTAATCTTCGGTTAATCGCAGCGGATTAAGCCGTCGGAATTTAATCTGCCGCAAGTTATTTTCTCTAACGACGCGGGGCGATTTTCCAAAGTTCGCCGTTCGCGTCATCGGTGACAACATAGAGCGCGCCATCCGTTCCCTGCCGCACATCTCGAATTCGCTGGTTGCGGTCGGCGAGCAGATGTTCTTCGCCGACGACTCGATTGTCTTTGATAACCAGCCGCACGAGTCGCTGTTCTCTCAAAGCACCGATAAACAGGCTGCCGCGCCACGCGGGAAAAGCGTTGCCCGTATAAAATTGCGCCCCGGACGGAGCGATTACCGGGTCCCAGTAATAAACCGGCTGCTCGAAACCTTCTTTCTGCGTGATATTGCCCGGAATCGGTTCGCCCGAATATTCCTCGCCGTAAGAAATGACCGCCCAGCCGTAATTTTTGCCCTTTTCGATCAGATTCAGCTCGTCGCCGCCCTGCGCTCCGTGTTCCACCGTCCAAAGCCGTCCGTTTTCATCGAACGCCGCCGACTGAATATTGCGGTGTCCGAGCGTCCATATTTCCGGCATCGCGCCGGATTGTTTGGCAAACGGATTATCGGCAGGTATCGAACCGTCCGGGCTGATGCGAATGATTTTGCCGAGATGACTGCCGGGCTGCTGCGTTTGCGGGCGTGTCGTCGCTTTGTCGAAGCGGTCGCCGAGCGTAATATAAAGCATTCCGTCCGGTCCGAAAGCGAGTCTTGAACCGAAATGCAAACCGTTGTCATATGTCGGCATTGCCCGAAAAATTACGCGCACCTGTTCCAGATTTCGGCGGTCTGCGGTTAAAACGCCGCGCGCGACGCTCGTTCCGCTGCCGCCTGTCCGTTGTTCGGAAAAGCTCCAAAAAACGGTGCGATCTTGAGCAAAAGTCGGACTCAATGCGACATCGAGCAGTCCGCCTTGTCCGCGCGCCGAAATCGGCGGCAAACCGCCCTGCCCGCTCGCTTGCGAAACGCCGCCCGCACCAACCGGCAAAAGTCCGCCAATCGGCGCACCGACCTCGCCTTTCGCTGAAACGATGCGGAGCTGTCCAGACTTTTCGGTAATCAAAAAATCGCCGCCCGGCAGCGGCTCGACCGCCCAGGGCTTGACCAAACCTTTCGCCACAACCGTCACGTCAAACGCCGCGTCGGATTTGACCGCGCAGCCGCGCGTCTGTCCGGGAAAAGCCGGCTTTTGTTCGGGCGCGTTCGCAGTTCCGGTTTCGAGCGGCGCACAATCGCTCTGCGTCTTTTTGGCGGAGTCTGGAGTTTTGTTCGCGGAATCCTGAGTTTTACTCGCGGGATTCTGAGCGCAGACCGTGCTGAAGGTCGTCAAAAAAATCGTCAAAATCAATATTATTCTTTCTCGATTCATCGGCGTTTGTCCTCATTTGTTCTTTTTTGTCTTTGAATTAATTTAAGTATGATAATTCAAAGCCGCTATGTCTACTGCGGAAAGCGAAGAATCGCGGCGATTTTAAAAAGAACGAAAAGTTCTATTTAAAAGTATTTTAGTCCGACAGATTACTTGAATTTAATGACAAGCATTTCTGACAAATCATCGTCTAACTTGTAAGTCTTACAATGTTTTTTTATTATTCAATCTAGAAGCCATCTCAAAAATAGTTTGATAAACTTCACGGATGGCAAGACGTGAAGAATTATCCGATGAACAATGGGCTTTGATTGAACCGTTATTTGATAAACCACCAGTTGTCGCCACGCGCGGCAGACCGCGCCGTTCGGAGCGCGAAGTGATGAACGGTGTGCTTTGGATACTTCGTTCCGGCGCACGCTGGGCTGACTTGCTGGAGCGTTTTCCGCCATACCAAACCTGCCATCGGCGGTTCCAGCAATGGGTTAAAGAGGGCAGACT
>JALYQJ010000101.1 GCA_030855875.1 Acidobacteriota bacterium | reverse complement strand
GCGGGCAGAATCGTTTTGCGGGCGGGAATCACCATCGGTTCGGCGGTCGGGCGCGGCGAGCAAATCGGCACGGTCGAGCAGATTCTGGACGTTTCGGGACAAGTCGGACTCGAATCGCAGCGGCTCGATGTCGAAGCGCAGCAGCGCGATGTCGAGGCGAAGCGTTTGGATTTAAGAAATACCGCGCTCGCTCTGCAGGGTCAGCAAGCCGGGCAACGCGCCGCCGCCAGCCAAGCGCGAACAAGATTGGCGCAGGCGCAGAGAGAATTGCGGCGTTCGGAAAATCTGTTGGAAGTCGGCGCGGTTCCGAGAAAACGAGTTGAAGAAGCGCAGACGGCAGTTAAGGTCACCGAGCAGGAAATCGCGTCCGCTGACAGACAGGTCGCGCTGCTTGAAAATCAAATCAAAGCGGCGACCGCCGGACAAACAATTTTTCGCGCCCCGACCGTTAATCAGCCGACGCGCTCGTTCCCGCTGACCGCACCGATAACCGGACTCGTTAACGAAATCAAAGCGACGAGCGGGCAACAAGTCGAGACGGGAACAGAGCTTTTGAGTATCAGTAATCTCTCGACCGTTCTGCTGGAAGCAAATGTTTTTGAACGCGATTTGCCGCTTGTCCGCCAGTCAACCCGCGCGAGTTACACTTCCGCCGCTTTGTCGGGCGAAGTCTACAACATCGGCACGGCGGACGGCGACGGCAGACTCGTTTCCATCGGGCAAACTGTCAACGCGGAAAGCCGCGCCGTTCCGGTTATTTACGAAGTGAAAAATCCTCTCAACAGATTGCGAGACGGCAACTTCGTCGAAATCACGATTGACACGAGCGGCGACGCGCAGGTTTTAGCCGTGCCGAAATCGGCGGTTGTGACGGAACAAGGTCAGACGTTTGTTTACGTGCTGACCGGCGGCGAAACTTTCGAGCGGCGCACGGTCGCGCTCGGCGCGGAAGGCGCGGACTTTTACGAAGTGAAATCAGGATTAAAGGAAAGCGACCGCGTAGTCGTCGAAGGCGTTTATCAACTTCGCACGACGCAGCCAGCGGCATAATTTAAAAAAGAGGAAAAATGAGAAAGATATTTATATTCGGAACAGTTTTTATATTTTCAATTTTTGCCGTATTTTTAGCGGCTTGCAGTAATACAGTAACTACCCAAACCGCCGGAAACTCAAACGCGGCGGTCGTGACCAACAGCGCGACGACCGAAGCCAACACAACGACCAACGTCGAGCGGGCTTTCAAGATTGATTTCAAAACCGAGCCGGGAACAATCCAAGCCGGAACGCCTTCGACGCTCTCTTTCACCGTCAAAGATAAACAGGGCGAAGTAATCAAAGATTTGCAAATCGTTCACGAAAAACCGATGCATCTGCTTGTCGTTTCGCGTGATTTGGCGGAGTTTTATCACATTCATCCCGAACCGCAAGCCGACGGCAGTTATCGCGTCGCGCACAATTTTCCGAACGGCGGCGATTACAAACTTTACGCCGATTTTACGCCAAAAAACGCGGTGCAGGTCGTCGAAGAAATTGATCTTAAAGTCGCGGGAACGGAACGCGCCAAAGTCGCGCTGCAGCCCGACGCGAGTTTTGAAAAATCGGTTGAAAACTTAAAAGTCGTGATGAAACCGAGCGCGGCAATCAAAGCCGGACAGGAATTGACGCTCGATTTTCAAGCGTTTGACGCATCTTCGGGAAAACCCGCGACTGATTTGCAGAATTATCTGGGCGAACTCGCGCATTTTGTCATTATCAGCGAGGATTTGAAGGATTTTGTCCACGCGCATCCGATGGCGAGAGGCGAAAAGATGAGTGATATGAAAATGGGTGACAAAAAGACGGACGAGCATTCGGCGGACGGACACGAGCATTCGGCGACGGAAGGCGCGGCGACCAAGCCAAGCGCGTCGGAAGTTTCGGCGCACACGGCTTTTCCGCGAGCCGGACTTTATAAATTGTGGGCGCAGTTTCAGCGCGGCGGAAAAGTTATCAGCGTTCCGTTCATCGTCAATGTTCCGGCGGGCAACAGCGAACCGACGCGAGCCGCGAATGTTCCCGAAGGCGCAACCAAAATTACGGTTTCCGCAAGCGGCTACGAACCCGCATCAATCCCGGTGAAAAAAGGTCAGCCGGTCAAACTCGCGTTTTATCGAGCAGATTCAAACAACTGCGGTGGTGAAGTCGTGTTTTCAAAACAAAATATCAGCAAAAAACTGCCCGTCGGCGAAACCGTTTTGGTTGAATTCACGCCGACCGAAGCGGGCGAAATCGGCTTTGCCTGCGGAATGGATATGATGCGAGGAAAACTCGTCGTCAGTGAAAACTAAAATTAGAGACAAAAACAATTAAAAAGGAAAACAAATGAAAAAACTGAAATTATTTTTAGCATTAACGGCATTAGTCGTCGGCTTGGGTGGCGCGTTTGTGTTCGTGACGAACGTAGTCGAAGCGCACACGCGCACAGTCAAAATCAGGGTGGACAAAGACGGATTTTCGCCGTCTTCGATTGAAGTCGAAGCGGGACACAAAGTAAATCTCGTTTTCAATCGCGCCGACAAAAACAATTGCGGCAATGTAGTCGTCTTTCCGAAACTTAAAATTCGTAAAACTCTGCCAGTCGGTAAAGATGTCATCGTTAGCTTAACGCCAACCAAAGCGGGAAACATTAGTTTCACCTGCGGAATGGGAATGATGAAAGGCAGCATCGTCGTTGCCGATTAGTAAAAACAAGAAAAACTAACAGGAGAAGAAAATGAAAACAATTATTTTAACAGTTTTATTGAGCGCGGCGGCAATCGTGAGCGCGGGTTGTCAAACCC
>JALYQJ010000088.1 GCA_030855875.1 Acidobacteriota bacterium | reverse complement strand
CGCCTGAACGGTCAACTCCATTTCAAAAAGATTGTTTTCAACCTGTAATTGTATTTTTCCTGTTACCCATTCGTCTTTTTCCATATCTCAAAATGTGTAATTATAAAATTTTGATTGTGCGCGGATTTGACGAAACTCGATTATAAAATTTGCTTTTCACGTATAAAACGTCGAGCTTTATTATTTTTACCATTCATAGTTTCAGCAAGGCTTTCTATTAACTCGGTTTTACAAATTCAACTTTTGAAATTTCGATAGAATTGTATCCGTGAATTTCGTTCGAATAAATTATGACTGCACCTTTCGGGTAGCCTAGTTTTTTGTCGTATTTCACTTCCAATATTCTTCCATTATTCAATTCTTCTTGCAAATAATTGAATAATTTGTCAATCGTATCAAAATTTTCAAACCCGTCTGTTTTTGAGTAAATTAAGCTGTCAGATTTTGAAAGACCTTCAATTGAAGTTTTCTCACCTTCTCGAATTTTTATTAATACCGGCAATCTACGCCACTCATTAGTTGAACCGGGTCCGTCTTTAGCAATTACAAAATCATAATTAATGATTTTATTTTCCAGCCACAAACGGCGATTGCGTTCCAGTTCTGCGGCGATTGCTGCATATTTAAGATTCCATTGCTTTTCAAAATTTTCTTCACTAACGCTTTTCACTTTATTCTCAACTTTGACGTTTCTTTGAAACATAGAACAAGCCGAAAATTGAAAAAACAAAATTAGAAAAAACAAAATTAATTTTACGCCAAACAGATATTTCATAACTTTGCCTTTTACCTTTTTACTTTTGCCTTATATTATCGCTCCTTCAATCGGACTTGAAGCCGATGCGTAAAGGCGTTTCGGCATTCTGCCCGACAAAAAGCCGAGTCTTCCGGCTTGAACGGCAAGTTTCATTGCAGTCGCCATTTGCGCCGCGTCTTTGGCTTCGGCGATTGCCGTGTTCATTAAAATCGCGTCCGCGCCGAGTTCCATCGCAATCGCCGCGTCGGACGGAACGCCGACTCCGGCATCAACGATAATCACAGCATCGGGCAGTTGTTCGCGCATAATTCTCAAATTTGACGGATTCTGAACGCCCATTCCCGAACCAATCGGCGCGGCGAGCGGCATCACCGCCGGACAGCCGATGTCCAAAAGTTTTTTCGCCATAATCAAATCGTCGGAAAAATACGGCAGAACGATGAAACCTTCTTTGACCAAAATTCGCGCGGCTTCGAGAGTTTGTTCATTATCGGGCAAAAGCGTGATTTTATCGCCGATCACTTCGAGCTTTATCCAGTCGGTTTCGAGAGCTTCACGCGCCAAACGCGCCGTGCGAACGGCGTGTTCGGCATCGTAACAACCGGCGGTATTCGGCAAAATCTGCATTTCCGGCGCGAGATAATCGAGAAAAGATTCGGTTGCGCGGTCAAGCGGAACGCGATTGACGGCAACCGTCACCATTTCCGCGCCCGAAGCCTTATGCGCCGCCTGCATTTCCGTAAAAGAGCGGTATTTTCCCGTGCCGATAATCAGGCGCGAATTAAAAGTTTTTCCGGCGAGTGTGAATAAATCAATCATAAGCAAGATTTCAGATTTCAAATTTCAGATTCCAGAATTCAAAATCAAATTCTAACAAAAAAAGGCGCAAAAGAAATGCGGACTGAAATCCTATCAATCCGCAGTTTGAAATCTGGAATCTGGAATCTGGAATCTGGAATCTGGAATCTGGAATTATCAACCGCCTCCGACAAAATGAATTACTTCGATTTTATCCGCCTCGCCGACTTTTATGTTTTCCCAATCCTTTTTACGCACGACTTCTTTGTTTAATTCGATGGCAATTCGTTCTTGCGGCAAAGCGAGATATTTGAGAAGTTCGGCGAGATTCGTTTCCGCCGGAATTTCTTTTGTTTCGCCGTTGATGAAAATCTTCATACAAAGATTTTCTCTTAAAAGGAAATTTTTTGTCCAGTTAGAAATCGAATCAGCCGTGCAGAATCGCTCTGCGAAGCTCGACCTGTTCGCCGGCGTTCATCGCGCGAACGAGCAGCGCGGCGCGTCCTTCACGAAAATGCGGCAGTTGCAGATGGACGTTTGCCGCGCCGTTCGAGTCGGATTTTGCGTGAAAAATAAGCGGGCGAAAACTCGAACCGAGAACTTTGACCATAATCTGCGCTCCGCCGACACTATTTTCGCGCGAACCGCGACAGATTAAAACGCTGACGGTTTTGCGGTCGCCGCCTCTAAGCAGCGGTTCTGCAAGAAATTCGATTTTCAATTTGTCGGTTTTCGCCGGTTCGACCGGAGGAAAATCGCCGACGATGGCGACCGCTTCCGCCGATAAAATTATTTCATCTTCGATAATTTGGACGGCTTCGATAATCAACTCGGTTTCGATTGTCTTTGTCGAAAGTTCCCATTCCAATTCGCGTTTCGGTTTCGGTATCGAAGGCAGGCGCGTTTCGGCGACCGCCGGCTTAGTTTGACCGGGTTTCGGCGTTTCGATTCGCGCCGTTACAGATGGGTGCGGAGTCGGCGGATTTTTGAGCGGCGGATCAGCAATCTGCGCCTTTGCCGAATCAATTTTCGCGGCGATATTTTGCGCGTTTTTCGGTCTTTCGATTAATAAAGGTTTGATTTCCGGGCGCGGCGTTTTGATTTCGACTTTTTCAAACGCGGGATTCGCCACGCGATTCAGAATTTTCGCTTCCTGCGGAATACCGTTCAAAATGCCGTTTTGAAATTCGTTTCGAGCAGCCGATTCCTGCTTTTTAGCGGCGGAATCCTTCATCGTCATCCGCTTTAAATCTTCTATCCGTCCGGCGCGAACGGCGGCGCAAATCAATTTATGCTGCTTTTGCAGACGCGCGGCGAGAATATTTTCGTCCAGTTTGCTGCTCAGTAAATCATCATATGGCGAGCGTTTACTCGCCAGAATCGTGCCGCGATTATAGACGAGCGACAAAATCAGAGGCGTGTCCATACCTTTGTCTTCGGTCTGGATGTGATAGGTTACGCCTCCATATTCAACATCTGTATTGAATCCGGTAATCACAGTATTTTCGATTAATCAACGGGCGAGAACAAAACGGTAGATTGACAAGGCGCGAATCGCCATTTATGAAGTTATCACAGGCGAATAATGACGGTCAATAAATAAAGTCGGCGAACTCGCCGCGCAAACTCGAAAACCGACAACTCAACTCTTGTCTCTTGACTCTCTTTCCGGCTTAACTTACGATTGAATTTGTGCCAAAATTCTCAATCTTTTAGCCGAAAATTTTAGATACGGAATTTTGCGATTTTGAGCGATTCCAACAAAGGATTTTTATCAAACGATGTCTGAATTCAGTTTAATGGATTACGCGCCGATTGGCTTGATGTTTCTCGTCGCCATCGGATTTGCCGCCAGCCAGATTCTGGTTACGCAGTTAATCGGTCCGCGCAAACGAACGGCGACCAAGCTAATGCCATATGAATCCGGCAAAGACCCGGTCGGTTCGGCACGCAATAGATTTTCAATCAAATTTTACACGGTCGCCGTCATCTTTTTGCTGTTCGACATCGAAGTTTTGTTTATGATTCCGTTCGCTGTCGCCTTTAAAAGTTTGCTGGCGGCGGAAAACGCGAACGCGGCGATTGCTTATGGCACAATCGCTTTTATTGAAATAATGGTATTTATCACGACGCTTGTGGTCGGCTACATCTACGTCTGGAAAAAAGGCACGTTCGATTGGGGTTTGCAGGCTCGCGCCGAAGCAAAAATCGAAGCGAAAGAAATGGCGACTGAAAGAAAACGCCGCGTTCGGGCGGTAAAACGCGCCGCTTAACGATTTTGGATTTTAGATTTTGGATTGGCAGAATCTTAATATTATTGAATTCAAAACAAAGAAGTAAGAATTAACAATATTTTAGATTGTGGATGTAGATACGCCAAATCCAAAATCCAAAATCTAAAATCCAAAATAAAATTATGGGTTTAGAAAATACACTTTTTGAGTCACTTCCCGATGTCATCACTGTTAAACTCGACGCGGTTATCAACTGGGCGCGAAAATCATCATTGTGGCCGGCTACGTTCGGTCTTGCTTGCTGCGCGATTGAAATGATGAATACGGTCAGTTCGCGCAACGATCTTTCGCGGTTCGGGGCGGAAACATTTCGCGCTTCTCCGCGACAGGCGGACGTGATGATCGTGTCGGGTCGGGTTTCGCGCAAAATGGCTCCGGTTTTGCGCCGGATTTACGATCAGATGCCCGAACCGAAATGGGTGATTTCGATGGGCGCGTGCGCGACATCGGGCGGCGTTTTCGATAATTACGCGATTGTGCAGGGCGTTGACAAAATCGTTCCGGTTGACGTTTACGTGCCGGGCTGTCCGCCGCGACCGGAAATGCTCGTTCACGCGATTATGATGCTTCAGGACAAGATTATGAAGGAATCGGTCAAAGACCGCCGCGACACTTTTGAAGTAGAATCGCGTCAGTCTATGGTTCCCGGAACTCTGCCAGTGACCGAAGGAACGGCGTTGGAGCGCGAAACCGAAGCGCAAATCGCCGACAACCGCGTTTCGCGTCCTTATACAATTCCTTCGCGGCACGAAAAACGCAAATCTTCGTAGAAATTCAAGCGGTGATTCTTTTACAAACTCACCGCTTTTTGTTTAATTATGGCTGATACAACAGTTTTACTCGAATTCGTCGAAAAGTTAAAAGCGGAAAATGCCGAGTGGGTGAGCGATTTTAAAGATGCCCGCGGCGAAGTAACAATTATCGTTCCGCGTGAATTCGTCGCCGACGCTTGCTACTTTTTGAAAACCGAACACGGCTTTGATATGCTCGCTGATTTGTGCGGCGGCGATCTCGGACCGGAAGAAGACCCGCGTTTTGAAGTCAATTATCATCTATTTTCGACCAAACATTACAGCCGTCTGCGTTTGAAGGTTTTACTCAGTGAGGACGAGCCGAATGTCGAAACGGTAACTGATATTTGGAAAACGGCGGATTGGCACGAGCGCGAAACTTACGATTTGTTCGGCGTAATTTTCGACGGTCATCCCGATTTACGAAGAATTTTGCTGCCGTCGGATTTCGACGGACATGCGCTGAGAAAAGATTTTCCGTTACGCGGATATGAACCGTATAGTTTGTCTTAAACAGTTATCAGTTATCAGTTATCAGTCAACGAAAAACTGATAACTGATAACTGATAACTGATAACTGAATTTATGAGCGTTGCAGCAGAAAATATTTCCGGTCAGGCTGGTATTCTTGATCATTCACTCGAATCGCAGATGACGCTTTCGATGGGTCCGCAGCATCCTTCGACGCACGGCGTTCTGCGTCTTGAATTAAAACTCGACGGCGAGATGGTCGTCAAAGCGATTCCCGACATCGGCTATCTGCACACGGGAATGGAAAAGCTGTTTGAATACAAAAAATATCAGCAAGGCATCGTCATCACCGACCGGATGGATTACTTGAATCCGCTCGGCAATAATCTGGCTTATGTGATGGCGGCGGAAAAATTGCTCGATCTTGAAATTCCCGAACGCGCGCAGACGATTCGCGTTTTGTTTTGTGAATTGCAACGGATCGCGTCGCATATGGTTTGGCTCGGAACATCCGCGCTCGATCTCGGCGCGATGAGCGTTTTCTTTTTCTGTTTCCGGCAGCGCGAAAAGATTTTGAACTTGATCGAAGCGGCTTCGGGCGGACGAATGACACCGAGTTATTTCCGCATCGGCGGTTTGATGATGGATTTGCCCGCCGGATTTGATCGGCGAGTCCGGCAGTTTCTCGAAGGCTTTCAAGAAGCACTCGATACGTTTGAAACGCTTGTCACCGGCAATACGATCTGGCAAAGCCGAACACAGGGAATCGGCGTGATTTCCGGCGAAGAAGCGATTGACTGGGGTTTGACCGGACCGTGTTTGCGAGCGAGCGGAGTCGAACTCGATTTGCGCCGACACAATCCGTATTCGAGTTATGAAACTTACGATTTTGAAATTCCGGTCGAAACCGACGGCGATTGTTGGGCGCGTTTCCGCGTTCGGATGCGAGAACTTTACGAATCGCATAAAATTGTCCGTCAGGCTTTGGACAGATTAAAACCCGGACCGATAAAGGCGGACGCGCCGAAAGTCGTTTTGCCCGACCGCGACGATATGCGAAAACATATGGATTCGCTGATTCACCACTTTTTGATCGTCGCCGAAGGATTTTCGATTCCCGAAGGCGAAGTTTATCACGCCATCGAAGCGTCAAAGGGCGAACTCGGCGTTTATATGAAATCGAACGGCGGTCCGAAACCCGACAGAGTTCATTTTCGAGGTCCGAGCTTTATCAATTTGTCGGCTTTGCCCGTAATGAGCGAAGGCGAAATGATCGCCGATGTCGTAGCAATTATCGGTTCGCTCGATATTGTTTTAGGCGAGATTGACAGGTAAATTTATGACCAAGAATCAAGAAAAAGAAGTATTTTTGTTATTAAACACCATTGTCACACAGGTTCAGAGTGTTCAATCGGACGTTAAAGAAATTAAACAAACCGTCAATGAACATTCGCAAATTTTGAGTGAACATTCGCAAATTTTGAGTGAACATTCGCAAACCCTGCATCTGTTAGTTTCAAAAGTTGACAGCATTGCCGAAACGGTAATGACAAATGATAGACGTTTAACCGCTGTCGAAAAAAATGTTGACGATCTACGAGGTGAAATTCATTAGAGATTATGGCGGAAGAAATATCAGATGACAGATTCAAAGGCGAAATGACAAGAATGATGAATCTTGTCATTCTCAAAATTGACGGACTCGAAACCAGATTTGACGGACTCGAAACCAGATTCGACGGATTCGAAACCAGATTCGACCGTTTGGAGAATAAGGTTGATCTGCTTTCGGGTCAAATGGCTGAAATCGGTTTAAAAGTTATTGAAATTGATAAACGCCTGATCGCAGTCGAAAAAAGGCTTTTGAATGTTGAGTCGGAAGTTGTTTATTTACGTGCGGAATTAGAAGAAGTAAAACGTAAGATCGAGATTATTGATAAAAAAGTTTCGCGTTTGAGCGTTAATTATATTGAACTCGAAACTAAGGTTGAAGATTTAACCTTCCGAATCGAAAAAATAGAACAAAAATTAGCGGCATAAAATATGGCATCAGCAGTTGCAACGGATTTTACAAATCAAATTGTTTACACCGACGAAACGGCAGTTTTTACGCCCGAAGTCGTTGAAGAAATGCGCTCGCATTTGACAAAATATCCGCCGGAGCGAAAGCGTTCGGCGTTGATTCCGCTTTTGCTTCTCGTCGTTCAGCGCGAACGCGGCTGGATTGATAACGCGGGCGTAAATTTTCTGGCGAAGTTTCTCGATTTGGAAGTGACGGACGTTTGGGAAACGGCGACGTTTTACTCGATGTTCAACTTGCGAAAGGTTGGCAGACATCATTTGCAAATCTGCAAAACGCTCTCGTGCAAAATTATGGGCGAGCCGGAAATTACCGAACATATCTGCAAACGTTTAGGAATTCACGCGGGCGAAACGACGACGGACGGCAAATTTACGGTTTCATTGGTCGAATGTCTCGGAAGCTGCGGAACCGCGCCGATGATGCAGATTGGTTTCGATTACCACGAAGATTTGACGACCGAAAAGGTTAATAAAATTTTGGATTCGCTGAAATAGAAAAATGGACAATAAACAAATCATCGAAAACGGCTATAAATGCTTTGCAGCCGGCGATATTCCGGGACTTCTCGGAACATTTGACGAAAATATCGAATGGACGGAAGCCGAAGGATTCCCCTACGGCGGAACTTACACGGGCGCAAACGCTATCGTTGAAAATGTGTTTATGAAACTCGGCGGCGAATGGGAAGGATTTAGTGCCGTGCCGGATGAAATTCTCGACGCGGGCGACAACATCGTCGCGCTCGGACATTACAGCGGCAAATATAACGAAACCGGAAAAAGTATGAAAGTGCCGTTCGCGCACGTCTGGACTTTGCGCGACGGCAAAATTGTCAAATTTGTTCAATATACGGATACATTAAAAGTTTCAGAGGCTCTATAAAAGCAAATTTGATAACTGAGGTAATAGAATATGACCGTTACCGAAATCGAATCGGCGATTGAAAAACTTCCGCCAAATGAAGTTTCAAAACTTTCCAAATGGTTTGAGGAATTTGAAGCGCGTGTTTGGGACAAACAAATTGAGCGCGATTTGCAAAACGGCAAACTGCAAAGTTTAATTGAGGAAGCCGAAAAAGATTTTGCCGAAGGAAATTATCAGCCGTTATGAAGCATTTCGCTTCACCGAAATTTTGGGCGTGTTACAGAGCATTGCCGAAAGACGTGAGAGATTTAGGTGACAAAAATTTTGAGATATTGAAAGTTAATCTGAAACATCCGTCTTTACATTTCAAGAAAATAGGAAATCTCTGGTCGGTGCGCGTCGGGAAACACTATCGCGCACTTGGACTTGATAAAAAAGACGGAATTGTTTGGTTTTGGATTGGCTCTCACGCTGATTACGACAGACTTATTTCATGAAAATATGCGAGTTTTTGTCGTTTGCACAATTTTAGTTTTTTGTTTTTTGGCAATTGGCTGTAAGGGTTTTGCTTATCGAGTGCCGACAGAAGGAATGAAACCAACGATTGGTTTTGATGATATGTGTGTGGCAAATCCATTGGCTTATTCATTAGACGAAATCAAACGCTTTGAGATTGTTGTTTTCAAACCTAATGAAGAACAGCGAAAGCAGTTCAATGATGATGACCTTCGATATATAATGCGAATTATCGGATTGCCAAATGAAAAACTTGAAATTAAAGAAAACAAAATATATATCAACGATAAATTGCTAGAAGAACCTTTTAAAAAAATTGTTGATGAGAAAGACATAAAGAAAAACTTTCCGGCAATTAATATTGCTAATGATGAGTATTTTTTATTGGGTGATAATCGTCCAAATAGTGAAGATAGCCGTTATTGGAAAAAACCAACGATAGAAAAAAATAATATTTATTCCCCAATTGTGGAAATAAAAAAAGACTTTTATAAAAACAAGTAGCTTTATGGAAATCAAAGCAATCGGGTGTGAACCGTTACAACTCAAGCGAATGCACATTAAAGACGGGCATACGTTGAAAGTTTATCAGGAAACGGGCGGCTATGAATCGCTTAAAAAAGCGATGAATATGTCGGCGGACGATATTATTAACGAAGTCAAAGCGTCGGCATTGCGCGGGCGCGGCGGCGCGGGTTTTCCGACCGGAATGAAATGGAGTTTCGTTCCGCGGAACTCGCCGAAGCCGAAATACATCGTCTGCAACGCCGACGAATCCGAACCGGGAACATTTAAAGATCGTTATTTGCTCGAACGCGATCCGCATTCTCTGATCGAAGGAATGCTGATCGGGGCTTTCGCTCTCGGCGTAGAAACCTGCTACATCTATTATCGCGGCGAATATAATTATTTGATTGATATAATGGACAAAGCCATCGAGGAAGCAAAGGCGGCAAATCTCGTCGGCAAAAACATTTTAGGTTCGGATTTTTCGTGCGAATTTTACACGCACACCGGCGCGGGCGCATATATCTGCGGTGAAGAAACCGCACTTTTGTCGAGTTTGGAAGGTTATCGCGGACATCCGCGAATGAAGCCGCCGTTTCCGGCAGTCGAAGGCGTTTACGCTTGTCCGACGGTCGTTAATAATGTCGAAACTTTAACGAGCGTTCCGCAAATTATCGAAATGGGCGGCGAAGTTTGGAAGAATTTAGGCACGGAAAAATCAGGCGGCACAAAATTGTGGAGCGTTTCCGGTCACGTCAAAAAACCCGGCGTTTATGAACTTCCGATGGGTTATGCCGATATGGAAAAGTTCATAATGGAAGACTGCGGCGGAATGCTCAGACCGGATAAAAAACTGAAAGCCGTCATTCCCGGCGGTTCGAGCGTTTATATTATGAACGCCGAACAGATTATCGGCAAAAATGTTACGCTTGATTATGAAGGTTTAGTCGAAGCCGGCTCGATGGTCGGTTCGGGCGGATTTATCGTGATGGACGAAACGGTTGACGTAATGGAATCCACAAAGAATCTGACCGAATTTTACAAACACGAATCGTGCGGCTGGTGTACGCCGTGCCGTGAAGGAACCGATTGGCTCGTCAAAATTTTCAATCGCATATCGGAAGGCGGCGGACGACCGGAAGACGCGCAATTAATGCTCGATATTTGCGACAACATCGAAGGAAAATCGTTTTGTCCGCTTGGCGACGCAGCAGCGTGGCCTATTCAAAGTGCGGTCAAACGATTTCCCGAAGATTTCAAAAAATGGCTTATTCACAAAACGAATGGCGTTGACTATTCGGCAAATGTTTAATTTTAAGGAGAAAATATAATGGGCAGAGGCGATAAAAGATCACGAAGAGGAAAGATTTTTGCGGGCAGTTACGGTAAAACCCGTCCGAAAAACAAAAATAAAACGACGAACAAGAAAGAAACGAACGATAAGTCGGAAGCATAAATTCAAGATTTAATTTTTAGTTGAAAAATGGCAGAACTTATAAAAGTTACGATTAACGAACAGAATTTCGAGGTCGAAAAAGGCGCACAATTAATTGAAGTGTGCCGCGAGAAAGGCTTCGGGATTCCGTCATTTTGTTATTACGGCGATCTGGCTTTGCAGGCTTCGTGCCGGATGTGTCTGGTTCGCATCGAAAAGATGCCGAAACTGCAAACTTCCTGCACGATTACCTGCACGGACGGAATGATTGTTACGACGCAGAGCGAGGAAATCGAAAAAGCGCAGCGGGCGATGAGCGAGTTTCTTCTGGCAAATCATCCGCTCGACTGTCCGGTTTGTGATCGCGGCGGCGAATGCGAATTGCAGGAAATGGTGATGGATTGGGGCGATCTGGAAGAACGATTCGTCGAGCGTAAAAACGCGCAGCCGGAAAAATTTCTGTCGCCGATTGTCGCTAACGATCCGCAGCGATGTATTTTGTGCAAACGCTGCACGAGAGTTTGCGACGAATGGATGGGCGAAGATGCCATCGAAGCCGGAAATCGCGGCGCGAACACGGTTATCGGAACTTACGGCGGCTGGCTCGGCTGTTCGCAGTGCGGAAACTGCATCGAAGTTTGCCCGACCGGAACGCTGCTCGACGGCGTTTATCGTCACGAAACGCGCCCGTGGGAATTAGACCAAACGATTTCGACCGACGCTTATTCTTCGGACGGAATGCAGCTTTCCATCGGTTCGCGCGGCGGACTCGTTCACCGAATCGTTGCGCGTGATAGATATGTTGACGGCTTAAACGGCGAGTTTCTCGATGTCAAGGCACGATTCGCGCACGAATTTATCAATCATCAAGACCGCATCAAAACGCCTTTGATCCGTTATAAAAAAGGCGGGAAACTGATTCCGACGACTTGGGATGAAGCGATTCGTTTCGTCGCCGCTAAATTTAAGGAAAGCGGAAAAGATGTCGGCGTTGTCGCCAGCCCGCGATTGACGAACGAATCAATTTTCACGCTCAAACGATTTGCCAAAGAAGCCGTCAATTCCGATAATTACGCAGTTTCCGACCGTTACGATTTAGCTCCGTTTTTCGATAATTTGAGTGCGCCGCTTTGCACACACAAAGAAATTCGCCACGCTAAAACGATTCTGCTGATCGGCGGCGAACCGGAAGAAGAACAGACTTTTACGGCGAAACAAATTCGTCAGGCGGTTCGCAACGGCGGCGCGAAGTTTATCGTCGTTCACGACACGCCGATTCGTCTGACGGCGCAGGCTTCGCAATTCATTCACGTCAATAAAGGTTCGCTCGACGCTTTCGCGCTTGCTTTCGCCGATAAGTCCGACGATACGATTACGACTAAAACCGGCGCGGCACAAACGGAAATTGATGAATTGCTGAAAACAATCGGCGAATCGGAAGGCGATTTTATATTGATGTTCGGCGGCGATTTATCGCCCGAAGCACAGGCGGTTCTGGCTAATTCAGTCGGGAATTTCGGCTCGGAAAAACGCCGTGTTCTGCTTCATCCGCTGCCGCTTTACAATAACTCGGTTGGCGCAAACGATATGTTGGCAGGCAAAAAGCAGCTTGAAGAAGTTTTACGAAACTCAAAAGTATTGCTCATCGCCGGAAGTTTGCCGGAAGATAAAACGAATCTTTTGGCGAATAAAGATTTCGTCGTCGTGCAGGAATTGTTTGAAACTGCGACGACCGAGTTTGCGGATGTCGTGCTTCCCGCCGCGAGTTTTGCCGAAGTTGACGGAACATTTACGAACAACAGCGGATTCGTTCAGAGAGTTCGCAAAGCAATTGAGCCGGTTCATCAATCGAAACCGGATTGGGTCATCGCTTCGATGATCGCGCGCGAACTCGGCGCGGATTTCGGCTATAACTTCTCGTCGCCGATGGTTTTCAAAGCGATTGCCGACGGCGTTCCGGCTTACGCAGGTTTGCGCTACACGAATTTGAAAGACGAATCGAAACCGGTTCAGGTGAAACATTCGATAGCCGAAAAACGCGACTTATCGAAGGAACTTGACGTTTTGCGCCGCAAAGTCGAAGCGATGCCGGATGCCGTTGAAAAAATTACAGTCACGCCGCACGTCGGACATAAACTGCACCGCGTGACGACAATGACCGGCAAAACCGCGCAATTTCATCTGCTCGCTGCGGGAAATCCGAAGCCGGAAAATCTTCTGGTTTCGCCGCTCGCGCAGTTTAATCTCGACGGAACGCCGCGCCTTCTCGAAATGGCGGCAGCAGTCGGAATCAGCGACCGGCTAGACGATAAAGAAACCGTTAGCAGCAATGTAATTCTTAAATAAATGTTTGGACGGAAATGAAAACCGTCTGAACATTTTGTTTTGTAATTAAGTTTTTCAGTTTTTCAGTTTTTATAATTTATTAATCTTTCGGTGTTTTGTGTAAAGGGCGGATACCGAATCTGCCTTTACATTTACATTCTCGTTATGGAATCTGTAATTAAAACCGCGTTTCCTTTTATAGTTTTTTCCGTGGCAATTCTGCTCGCGTTTCAGGGCGTTTTGATGATCGTCGCCTACACCGTTTTGGCGGAGCGCAAAGTTTTGGGCTGGATTCAGGGACGCATTGGACCGAATCGCGTCGGCTGGTGGGGCGTTTTGCAGCCGTTTGCAGACCTTTTCAAATTCATCTTCAAAGAAGACCTTGTTCCCGACAAATCAACTAAATTCGTTTATTTTCTCGCGCCGATTGTCGCTTTGACGTGCGCTCTTCTGCCAATTGTCGTTTATCCGTTCGGTCCGTATCTGAGCGATCCGCTCAGTTGGCTCGTGCCGTATGTTCAGGGAATCGCCTATCTTGGTGATGCGGTTGCATATACGGCTGAACAGGCGAAAAATATGCCGCTCACAATTGCGCGGATTGATGTCGGCGTTTTGTTTGTCTTGGGAATCACTTCGGTCGGCGTTTACGGCATCGCGCTCGCGGGCTGGTCGTCGAATAATAAATATTCGCTGATGGGCGGACTTCGCTCGTCGGCGCAGATGATTTCATACGAACTGGCGATGGGCGCATCGGTTATCGGCGTTGTGATGCTCTCCGGTTCGCTCGATTTAAACGGAATTATCAACGCGCAGATAACTTCGCCGTTCAGGTGGTTTATCATTCCGCAGTTTATCGGTTTTATCGTATTTTTGATTGCCGCGTTTGCCGAAACCAACCGCGTGCCGTTTGACTTGCCCGAAGCCGAAACCGAACTCGTCGCCGGATTTCACACCGAATATTCCGCGCTCAAATTCGCTCTCTTTTTTATGGCGGAATACGTCAATATGTTTACGGTTTCGGTAATGATCGTGACGCTGTTTTTGGGCGGCTGGTATCTTCCGGGCTTGAGTTACATATTCGCGCCCGGCTCGATTCCCTACGCGCTCGTCAGCCACGTCGGTTTTATCGGAAAAATTTGCGCGTTTTTGTTTTTATACATCTGGATTCGCGGAACGCTGCCGCGCTTTCGTTTCGACCAACTGATGAATTTCGGCTGGAAATTTCTTCTGCCGCTCGCGCTGGCAAACGTAATTTTGACGATTGTTCTTGTTTATTTTTTGAATCGGTAAAGAAGTGAGAAGCCGGAAGCCAGAATAATACTGATTTCTGATTTCTGACTTGTGACTTCTGACTTTATATAATGGCTACAACCGCTTTATTTTTTCTTTTCGCCGGACTCGCTATCGCCTGCGCGATTTCGATGGTTTATCATAAAAACCCGCTTTACAGCGCGATTTCGCTCGTCGGCGTTTTTATTTCGCTGTCGGTTTTATACGTCACGCTCGCCGCGCCGTTTATCGCTGCCGTGCAGATTTTGATTTACGCGGGCGCGATTATGGTTCTGGTCGTTTTCGTCATAATGCTTCTAAATCTCGACGAAGACAAACCGCTCAATCGCCTTCGTTATCTGTATGCGGTCGGCGGCGGACTCGGTTTGCTTTTGCTCGTGCAGACGTTTTTTATTTTTTACGCCGTGATGCGTGCGCCGAAACAAGCCGTCAACACCGATGAAACCGTCGGCAAAACTATGAGCATCGGCACGGCGATGTATACGGAATATCTTCTGCCGGTCGAGATCGTCGGCATTTTGCTTTTAATGGCGATTATCGGCGGCGTAATTCTGGTGAGAAAATTAGCGCAGCCGCAATTGGAATTAGTGGTTGACAACGAACTCGAACGCCGCAGCGAAGCACAGGAAAAAGACGATTATCAAATTTCACTTTAATTATGCCGGTTTCGCTCAATCAAATCTTGGAAATGCCAAACGCCGCGCTACTCGCGGAGCAGATAAATTCGGCTCTGGAAAAGGAAAATGCGGAGAGAAATCATTTCTATAATATAGTTGACACGAATAAAAATGCAGAATTTATAAACGGCAAAATAATTTTTGATTTGCCTGATACACTCGCGGAAAACAAAGCCGTTGGAAAACTTTCAGCTTTACTCGATACATTTGTCAGTAAAAATAATTTAGGTTTTGTCGGTCAGCGAAGTCTTTTGGTTTCTTTAACCAGAAACGACTATAAACCTGATATTTGTTTTTTCGGGAAGAATAAGGCGAATAAGTTCACGAAGGATTTTGAATTTTTTCCCGAACCTGATTTTGTTACCGAAGTTGTGTCGAATTCAACAACTGAAAAAGACCACACGACAAAGTTCGACGATTACGCGGCGCACGGAATTAAAGAATATTGGATAATTGACGCGGAACACGAAACAATCGAGCAGTATTATTTACAAGAAGAAGAATACGAACTTTTGCTTAAAACCAAAGACGGCACGATAAACAGTGTGGTTCTGCCTGATTTCAGCATTCAGGTTCGCGCCGTTTTCGACGAGCAAACAAATTTGGAAGAATTGAGAAAATTAATTTAATTTCCGTCCGCTCTTCGCGGTTCATCGTGCCGCAAAACGGACTTTGGACTTTGGACTTTGGACTTTGGACTAAAGAAAATGGAACCGAGTTTAGCAAGCTATCTGGCACTTTCAGGAATTTTATTCACAATCGGCGCGGTCGGCGTTATTTTCAAACGCAACGCCATCGGAATGTTTATGTGCATCGAGTTGATGCTCAACGCCGTGAATCTGACGTTCATCGCATTTTCGCGTCATTACGCCGACGTTACCGGACAGCTTTTCGTCTTTATGGTGATGAGCGTCGCGGCGGCGGAAGCGGCGGGCGGACTCGGAATCATCATCTCGTTTTTCCGCAACCGCATTTCGGTTGACGTTGATGATGCGAGTATTTTGAAGAATTAATTCTAATGTTAAATGCCGATGTTTTGACATTTCAGGAGTTTGCGATGCGCGAAACTTTGCCGCTCTCGAAAATTCATCAAACGGTACTTGAGTTTCTGCAAGGACGAGAAGATGTCGTATTATTCGGAGCGCAAGCCGTCAACGCTTACGTTTCCGAGCCGCGAATGACGCAGGACGTAGATTTGCTTTCGACCCGCGCCGTAGAATTTTCCGAAGAATTGCGCGAACATTTGAGCGAAAAGTTTCATATCGCCGTCAGAGTTCGGGAAATCGGCGACAAAGGTTTGAGAATTTATCAGGTTCGCAAAGAAGGCAACCGGCATTTGATTGATGTCAGATCGGTGGAAAATTTTCCCGAAACGGAAACGATTGAAAACATTAAGGTTTTATCGCCGCTTGAATTGATTGTCAGCAAAGTTATCTCTTTTCAGTCGAGATATGGCAAACCGAAATCTTGGACGGATAGGCGCGATTTGGCGGTTTTGCTTTTGCGGTTTCCCGAATTGAAGGAAAAAGTAGCGGAAAATTTACGGGAGAAAAATGTTGGCAATGCGGTCTTGGAAACTTGGGCAGAGATTGAGCGGCAAGATTTTAAGTTTGCGAACGAGGACGAAGATTTAATTTTTTAATCGAGAAATACTTATTATATGAAAAAAATTCTCGGCGCGACGATATTTTGTATTTCGGTTTTCGCACACTTATCCTGCGATCAAGTTCAATCGAACAATACCGATCCGAAAACGCTGGAAAAAATAGCCGAATCGAAAGAGCAAACTAAAACCGAAGAAACAAAAACCGATTCGCGGCAAGCAACCGGCGTTTATCCGAATCTCAAAACGCAAGCCGACGAAATGGGTGCCGCGTTTAAAGGAAACGATTATGACAAATTTGCCGATTTTATGTATCCGAAAATCGTCGAAATGAATGGCGGCAAAGCCAAATTCATTGCCAAATTGAATGTTTCAATGCAACAGATGAAAGAAGAGAACGGGGTTGAAATAGTCGATTACGAAGTCGGAGAACCTAGTCAGGCGATTGAAATTGACAAGCAAGTATTTTCGGTTTTGCCGACCAAAACGACAATGAAGATTCCCGATAAAACCGTCGTCGAACAAGGAAGCGTTTTAGCGGTGTCGGAAGATAGGGGCAATAACTGGAAATTTATCAGAGTAGAATCTAAAGAAAAAATTAGATCGTCATTTCCGAATGTTGTCGATAAATTAACTTTTCCCGAAACCAGCATTAAATAATATTTTTAGTTTTTTAGAACAATGACTGAAAACAACTTTTTAAGTCTAATAATTTTCGCGCCGCTTCTGGGCGCAGTAATCAACTGGCTGATCGGCGGACGGCTGAAAAGCGAATTATTCAGCGGCATTGTCGCGTGTTCGGCGGTCGGCGTTTCGTGCGTCGTCGCGTTTATGATCGCTTTCGGAATCGGAACGACTCACGAAGGCGCACTTTTTACAGCCGATAATAAACCGATTCTCGACCAGATTTGGACTTGGATCGAAGTCGGCGGTTTTCGCGCCGATTTCGGGTTGGGAATGGATCGGCTTTCGGCTATTTACGCTTGTTTCATTACGTTTGTCGCGCTTTTGATTCACGTTTTTGCGACCGGCTATATGCACGGCGACAAAGGATTTTATCGCTTTTTCGCGTATTTGAATTTGTTTATGTTCTCGATGCTGACGCTCATTCTGGCGGATAATTTTCTGCTGATGTTTGTCGGTTGGGAAGGCGTTGGTTTGTGTTCATATTTGCTCATCGGCTATTACATCAAACGCGACGAGGCGAGAAAAGCGGCGAAAAAAGCGTTCGTGATGAACCGCATCGGCGATTGGGGCGTGTTGATGGGCGTGTTTTTGGTATTCACGCTGACCGGCTCGATTTCGTTTTACGACAAAGTTGTTGACGGAACGCCGGTGGCGAGTTCGCTCGGCATCATCGCGCAGATGGCGCAAGAGCCGTTTGCTTGGGGCGCGATTGCGGCGGGCGGAATCACTTCGATTGCCGTGCTTTTGTTCATCGGTGCTTGCGGAAAATCAGCGCAAATTCCTTTATTTACTTGGCTGCCGGACGCGATGGCGGGTCCGACTCCGGTTTCCGCGCTGATTCACGCGGCGACGATGGTGACGGCTGGCGTTTATCTGGTTGTGCGCTGCAACGCGATTTATCAAAATGCTCCGACGGCAATGTTTATCGTCGCAGTAATCGGCGCAGCGACGGCGATTTTCGCGGCGACAATCGGCTTGGCGCAAAACGACATCAAAAAAGTTCTCGCTTATTCGACGGTTTCGCAATTGGGTTATATGTTTCTCGCCTGCGGAGTCGGCGCATTCGGCGCGGCGATTTTTCACGTAATGACGCACGCTTTTTTCAAAGCTCTGCTGTTTTTGGGTTCGGGTTCGGTCATTCACGGAATGCACCACGAACAGGATATGCGGCGAATGGGCAATCTGAAAAAATATATGCCGATTACGTTTGCGACGATGTTTACCGGCTGGCTGGCGATTTCGGGAATTCCGATTTTCGCCGGATTTTTCTCGAAAGACGAAATTCTCTACAAGACTTTTGCCGCCGAAGGAATGGGCAATTGGTCAACTGCTTTGTGGATTGTCGGAATTATTACCGCCGTTTTGACCGCCGTTTATATGACACGAATGATGGTGATGACGTTTTGGGGCAAAGAAAGATTTCACGATGAATTGCCCGTCTTGGAAAATCCGACAGAACCTTCACGTGCCGAAGAAAACGCCTATTCTTTGGGCGACGCGCACGACGCGAAAGTGCCGCACGGCGACGCACACGCTTTGGCGCATCAAGCCGAAGATGACGACGAGGACGAGGAACATCATCATTTGCCGCACGATTTTCGCCCGCACGAATCGCCTTGGACAATGACCGTTCCGCTAATTGTTTTGGCAATTCTTTCAATCGTCGGGGGATTAGTCGGAATTCCCTATGCCCTCAGTTCGATAGTCGGCGCGGGCGATGTCAATGTTTTTGAACATACGCTCGAACCTGTCATTGCCAAAGTCGGCGTGAAACACGAGGCTGAACATTCAAATCTTAAAATCATCTCAACCGAAAAAATCGAAAACGGAAAAGCTGTCCCGATTGAAACCAAAAGAGCGGAACACAAAGAACATTCCGCCGAAGAAATCAGCACGGAAAGAATTTTGGCGGGAATTTCACTCGTTTTAGCGGCACTCGGCATTGCCGTCGGTTGGTTTATTTTCCAAAAAGAGCCGCTTAAACAAATGCCAAAAATTCTCCAAGACAAATGGCGGATTGACGAATTTTATAACGGCTACATAGTTGACCCGATTACCAACATCTCGCGCCACGGTTTATGGCAAGGCTTCGATTTGGGCGTAATTGACGGCATCGTCAACGGCATCGGACATTCCATCACCGCGCTTGGCGGAGTTATTCGTCAGGTGCAGGTCGGATTTGTCCGAAGCTACGCCGCTTTTATGCTGTTCGGCGCGTTAATTGTCATTGGTTATTTTATTTATTACGGATTCAAATTGATTGTTTAGCTCTTAGTCCTTCGTCTTTTGTCATTTGCAAAAACAAACTGCAAGTGACAAACGATGAAGGACAAAGGACAAATTATGGATTATTTAGCGGAAAATCTTTTAACGATTCTGATTTTGCTTCCCGGGTTTGGCGCACTTTTGACGCTTGGACACGCGCTTTTTTGGAAACAGGAAAATAGTTTGAAATGGATAACGCTCGGCTTTACCTTTTTGACTTTTTTGCTGTCATTGCTTTTGATTTTTGACAAAGGGGCGGCTTCGGCAAGCGGTTTTTATTTCGAGAAAAATATTACGTGGATAAAAGCGATAAATACGAATTATCACGTCGGCGTTGACGGTCTTTCTGTTTGGCTGGTGCTTTTGACGACGTTTATTATGCCGATTGCGGTTATCTCGACGTGGCGGGCGGTTGAAAAACGGGCGGCGGCTTTTTACATTTTTCTGCTTCTGCTCGAAAGCGCGATGATTGGCGTTTTTGCGTCTTTGGATTTGCTTGTCTTTTATCTGTTTTTTGAGGCATCCTTGGTGCCGATGTTTTTTCTTATCGGAATTTGGGGCGGCGAAAATCGGATTTATGCGGCAGTTAAGTTTTTCGTTTATACCGCACTCGGCAGCCTGCTGATGTTGGTGGCAAT